>JAIRRR010000104.1 GCA_031255875.1 Treponema sp. | reverse complement strand
ATAAAACCGATAATCTTGTAGTATGAATGCCCTTGCCGTACTATATGGAGGAAGCCTTACCGGGTACGCCTTTGAGCGGGTTTTTGACGGCCGGTCCGCCCTGGACCTTGCCCTGGAACGGGCGGCTGCTTTTCCCGGCGTTACAAAGACGGCGCTTCTTGCCGGGCCGCTTTTTGACGGTTTCGCGGATTCTTCGGGGTGGGAGCGGCCCTCCGGCCTGCGGATCGTCCCCGCCGCTTCCTGGACCAAAAAGGCGCTTCTTGAAACTATTTCGGAGGAATCCCGAGGTTTTGACCTGAGCTACTTTGCCTGGGCGGATGCGCCCTTCCTCGATCCGGCCCTTGCCGGGGCTGTGGCGGAAAGGCACCGGAAGTACGCGGCGGAGTATTCATACGCGGACGGCTGGCCTTACGGGTTCGCGCCGGAGATTCTCGCCCCGGGCGTGGCCGGGATTCTCGCGAAAATTCTCGGGGAGGCCGGCGGGGCGGTGGAGCGGGACGCGCTTTTTTCCGTTATCCAAAAGGATATTAACGCCTTTGACATAGAGACCGAGATCTCCGCGGCGGATCTGCGGAGCCACCGTCTCTGCTTTACCGCGGATTCAAAGCGGAATTTTCTCCTTGCCAGGCGCTTTGCCGGGGCGGGGTTCAAATCGGCGGGCGACGCCGAAAGGTTTATCGCGGAAAAACCGGGCCTCCTGCGGACCCTGCCCGCCTTTTACGCGGTCCAGGTCTCGGGCCCCTGCGCCCAGGCTTGCAGGCTCTGCCCCTATCCCAAATACGGGGCGCTTGGCGGCGTTCCGGTTACGGAAAGGCGGGATTTCCTTGATCCGGAGAAATTCCGGGCCCTGCTGGACAAAATTACGGCCTTTTCCGGGGACGCGGTCGTCGATCTTTCGCTTTGGGGGGAGTTTGCCCTGCATCCCGGAAAACTCGCCCTGGCGGAGATGGTGCTGGAAAGGCCGGGGCTTTCGCTTATTGTCGAGACTTCGGGCCTGGGCTGGAAGCCGGAGGAGTTCGAGGCGCTGGCCGCCAAATCGGCCGCCGCGGCTGCGGGACGGCCTTTCAAGAGCTGGGCCGCGCCCCAAAGCCCGCTTTCCTGGATCCTGTCCCTGGACGCTTCAACGCCTGAACGCTACCGGGAGCTGCGCGGGGAAGGCTTTGCCGAGGCCCAGGCTGCGGCAAAGTCGCTTTTGGGGCTTTTCCCCTCCGACACCTATTTGCAGGCGCTGAGAACCAGGGGCGCGGAGGACGACATCGAGGCGTTCTACCGCCGCTGGACCGGCGAGCCGCTTGCCTCCGGGGGCACGGTGGATAAGGCCAATGTTATTATCCAGAAATACGATGATTTTTGCGGGGCCCTGCCCGGGCTCCAGGCTTCGGACCTTTCGCCGGTGGACCGGCAGTGCTGCTGGCATCTTCTCCGGGATATGAACATACTTATCGACGGGAGGGTCCCGGTTTGCCGGGAGGACCTGTCGGCCCTGGACGGGCGGCCGCCGCCTGAATCCGCAGCCCGGATTATGGGGAACGCCTTTGACGAGCCGCTTGAGGCTGTCTGGGAGCGGGGCCTGGAGCGCTGCCTTGAGCAGGGGGCGGGGCGGTATACGGGGATATGCGCGGGGTGCGATGAATACTATACCTTCAACTTTTAACAGTACCGTGTCCTCGTACACTGCGGTCGGCGGGTCCGGGCGGGCGGCCTCGACGGGGCTTTCCGCCGTCCTGCTCAGCAGGGGAGGGCGCTACCCCCGGCGCACCCTGTTCCAGGAACTGGAAAAGACCGGCTTTGATTACATTATCTCTATAGAAGATACGGAGCGTTACGATCTTGAGGAGCTTTCCGCCCGCTTCCCCTTTGTCCGCTTTATACTCTTAAAGGAAAATATCAGCCCGGGGGAACAGATAAACCTGGCGGTTTCGGAGCTTTCAAGCCCCCTGTTCTTTGTCCTGTGGAACGACCTCCGCATCCTCCATTCCGGGGGCGCGGGGCGTATGGCGGAAAGGCTGTACTGCACGCCCGAAGACATGCGCTCCGGGAATCCCGGGCCGAACAAGCGGCTCTGCACCACGCCGGTTATCCAGAATTCCCAGTTCGAGACCCTGCCCACCCTGATTGCCCCGGCCCTGGACCGGGGGACGGTCAAGCCGGTGTTTTTTGCCACCCAGCGGGAAGGGACGCCGACCCTCTTTCCCTTTGACGGGGTGGGCATCTACGACCGCGACCGTTTTGTCAAGCTGGGCGGTTTTGACGTTACGCTGAAAAACCCCCACTGGCAGCTCATGGACTTTGGTTTCCGCTCCCGGCGCTGGGGCGTGGAGATCTGCTCGACCCCGCATGTCCGGCTTTCCTATAACGGGGATATCCCCCTGTCCGACAATACCGCCGACGAAAGCCACCGCCGCTTTTACCTTAAGAACCTGGCCCCGGTGTTCCGCGGGGACCGGGCCGAAATTCCGTTCCGGCGCTTTTTTTCGTATTTTCCCCGCTCGGGGAAAGATCCCTTCCTGGCCTGGGCCGATTTCGCCGAGGCCCGGTCCTGGGTCAGGACCAACCGCTACCGTTTCCGCAGGGACGCCCGTGCGCTTGTCGAATTCTGGGAGCTGCCCGGCCGCGAGCCTGCCCTGCCGGGAATCGCGCCGGGCGCCCCGCCCGATGTCCCGGTTTTTCCTGCGGCGGGGATCCCGGCTGCCGGGGAGGAAACGGACCCGGCCCGGTCGGCGGGGCTGTCATGATAACCGGGATCGTCCTCCAGGCGAGGCTTGGATCGAGCCGCCTGCCGGGAAAGGCCCTGAAAGATCTGTGCGGCGAACCGATGATCTTCCGGGTAATGGAGGCCCTGAACCGCGTAACCGCCGATATACGGGTACTGGCCTGTCCCGAAAACTGCCTGGCGCGCTTCGGGCCCCTGGCGGAAAGGGCCGGGTTCGAGATTTTCGGCGGCCCGGAGGACGACGTGCTGGGCCGTTACTGCGGGGCCGCAAGGCGTTTCCGTCTGGGCCGGGTTATCCGGGCTACCGGGGACAACCCCTTTGTATTTGCCGATGCCGCCGACGCCCTTAATGCCGAGGCCCGGGAGCTGGACGCCGATTACGCCGGGTACGCGGGGCTCCCCTACGGCGCGGGCGTGGAATCCGTAAAAAGCGAGGCCCTGTTCCGGGCGGAAAAAGAGGCGGCTGCCGGCCCTGAGCGGGAGCATGTATGCCCCTACCTGTACGGCCGCCCGGAATTATTCTCCCTGCACCGGCCGCTCGCGCCCCTGGCCTGGAGAGGGCCGGATGTGCGCGTTACGGTGGATACCGACGAGGATTTCAGCCGGGCGGAGCTGCTCTACAGGGCCCTTGAGCGCGGCCCGGAAGACAGGTATTCGGGGAGCGGGATCCTGCGGGCCTACCGGCAGGCGGTGCCGCGATGACCCGGAAGGCCCTTTTGGTAGCGCCCGTGTCCGGCCAGGGCCGGGGCGGGGGGCACCTTGTCCGTTCCGCCGCCCTGGTGCGGGAACTCCGCGCCCTGGGAAGGGAGGCGTATGCCTATATCCCCGGCCGGGAGGGGCCCCCGGCGGGCCTGCTTGGCGGCATAGAACCGGCCTGGATTCTGGGAACAGAGGCGGAACTGGCCTCCCGGCCCTGGGAATGGATCATCCTGGACCGTTTCCGGACAGGCGCGGAGGAATTTAAACGCTGGGCGGCCCTGGCCCCGGTCATCGGCCTTGACGAGGGGGGGGGCGCCCGGGACAAATTCGATTTTCTCATCGATCTTTTGCCCGGGCTTCCGGGAAAGCATCCGGCGAATCTTACGGCCCCGTATCTTCTGCCCCTGCCCGAAAACCGGCGGACACCGGCCTTTCCCTCCCCGGACGCGGATCTTCCCCGGAACAAAAACCCGGGCGAAGGCCGTCCGCTCAACGTGCTGGTCAGTTTCGGCGCGGAGGACCCCGGCGGCCTTACGGCGCCTGCGGCCCTGGCCCTGGCCGGGGAAGCAGGGGCAGGGCAGGGCGGCGCGGCGGTGACGGCCCTTTTCGGCGCGTTGAACAGGAGCCGCGCCCAGGGCCGGGAAAGCCTGAAACGGGCGGGGGTCAGGGTTCTTGAAGCCCTGCCCAATCTCGGGGAACGCCTTGCGGACTACGACCTGGTAGTTACCCATTTCGGCATTACCGCCTTCGAGTCCCTTTACGCGGGCGTTCCGGTGATCCTCGTCTCCCCGGCCCGTTACCACGAACGGCTTGCCCGGGCGGCAGGCTTTGTCTCTGCGGGAATCGGGAAGGCCACCTGCCGGAAACTCAGGCGCCTTGCCTGCGGGGAAAGCCCCGGAAGCGCCGCCCCGCCGGGACACGCCGGGAAAACCGGCCGCCGGGCCTTCC
>JAIRRR010000004.1 GCA_031255875.1 Treponema sp. | reverse complement strand
AGTCCCTCAGTACCTCGGCCTCGACAGACTTGCGGTCTTTCGGCGTCAGGTAGGAAAGCAGTTTCATCGCCAGAATACGGGGGTTGTCCCCCGACTGTATCGAGAGCACCCCTTCTATCGCCATTTCCTTTACCCGGGCTTCCGCGGCGTCGTAGCTTTTGAGTTTGCCCGACCAGGGGATCATCATCAGATTCGCCACCATGGAACCGTACAGGGTGGTTATCAGCGCGACGGCCATGTTGGGCCCCAAAGCGCTCTTGTCTTCCAGGTTCCTCAACATGCCGATAAGCCCGATAACCGTACCCAGCATTCCAAGCCCCGGCGCCAGGGTGCCCCACATATTTACCGCCCCTATCTTGGCCGAGTGGCGCTCCTGCACCTGGGAAAGCTCGTTTTCCATTAAATTACGGATAACCTCCGCATCGGTCCCGTCCACCACAAGGCGCAGCCCCTTCTGGATAAATTCATCGTCAAGGTCTTCCAGCTCTTCCTCCAGGGCCAGGAGCCCCTCGCGGCGGGCCTTGTCGGACATAGTCATAAGCTTGGTGATGATCCCCTTCTCGTTAAGGGTGGGAGTTTTAAAGGTAAGGCTAAGAGTGCCGAAAATACCCACGCCTTCGGATATAGTGCCATAGGTGAAAAGGGCGAAATACGATCCGAGTACGACGATGAGTACCGAAGGAATATCGACAAAGGTAAGGATCGAGGTGCCGCCGGTTATTATCCCCAGCAGCACCATGCCGAAACATCCGACCAGTCCGATAACAGTTGATAGATTCATTACTATTATTCCTCGTTCTTGAAGCCGCCGATCCGCTTTCGGTATTCGACAATCCTGTCAAGTATATCTTCCACTTTTTCCCGCACGATAACATGCTTGCCGGAAAGCATGAGCAAGGTGGTGTCCGGCCGCAGTTCGACAGATTCTATCTGGTGGGGATTGATGTAATATTCCGCGCCGTCAAGCCTGGTTACTCTAATCATAATAAACAGCGGGATAGCGCGGGAAACGGGCCGTTGCCTGTTCCCGCGCCTTACCCCCAATGCCGCTCCTCTTAATTCTCAGCGGAAGCTGTCCGGAAACTTCAGTTTCCGGACAACGCTACTACCGTTTCAGGGTTAATAGTTCCTGCAAAAGCTGATCCGCAGTCTGGATAGTCCTGCTGTTGGCCTGGAAACCGCGCTGGGTAACTATCATGTCGGTGAACTGCTCGGCCATATCCACGTTGGACATTTCCAGGGCGCCGGCAATAATCTTGCCCCGCCCCTGGGTGCTTGAGATGCCCACATTGGCGTTGCCCGAGTTATTGGAAAATACATAGTTGTTGTCGCCGGCTTTTTCCAGGCCGCCCTGGTTGGGAAAACTGGCCAGCGCGACCTGCCCCAGGGTGCGGGTAATGCCGTTGCTGTACACGCCGGTAATAGTGCCGCTCTGGTCTATCTTGAAATTGTCAAGGTAGCCCATGGTATAGCCGTCCTGGAGGAAAGCCTTGGTGGTACTGGTTTCCGCGTACTGGGTAATCGTGTTTACCAGCCCCCCCGCCTGGCCCAGGTTGAGTTCGAATTCCTGGCGGACCGGCGCCCCGTCCGCGCCGGGGGTAGCGGGCTGTACGTCAAAGGCGACCCGCATGATCACCGCCCCCTCTTCCGGCGAGGCATTGCCCGCCGCGTCAACCACGCCGGCAAGGTTCCCCAGGTTGGAGAAATTCACCGTAAAAGTGTTGCCGTCACCGGCGGCCGGAGCCGCCTCCCCAAGGCCCACCGTGGTGTTGGTGGGATCGGCGTTCTCCGGATCGACGACAACCGCCGCGGTCCACGCGTTCTGCTCCCCGGGTATACGGCTGAACTCAACCCTCAGGGTGTGGTCCAGACCGAAGCTGTCGTAAACCTTGATTTCGGTCCCCCAGGTGCCTTCGACAATCTCGGCCTGATTCGCCCCTTCCGCGATGAACGGGGTGCGTTTGTCGAGGTTGCAGGCGAAATTTACCAAAGTAGTGGCCCGGGCGGCATCCTTTCCCCCTATGGGGATGATAAGGTCCTCGGTCTCCCGGGAAGTGTCCAGCACCTGGACCCCGTCGAGTTCCCGGGCCATCCAGCCCTGGACCTTCATGCCGTTGCCGGGGTTCACAAAGGTGCCGTCCCGGTCAACGTTAAAATCGCCGGCCCTGGTGTAGTAGGTTTTCTCGCCCTCTTTCAGGACAAAAAAGCCGGTCCCGGAAATGGCCAGATCCGTCCCCACCCCGGTAGTCTGGAGCGATCCCTGGGTATGGATCGTGTCGATGGACGCGACGGACATTCCAAGGCCCACCTCTTTCGGGTTTACGCCGCCCAGCTCTTCCTGGGGCCTCGCGGCCGCGCTGAGCTGCTGGTAGAGCATGTCCTGGAAGCTCACCCTCCCTTTCTTAAAACCCGTGGTGTTGATGTTGGATATGTTGTTGCCTACCACATCCATCCTGGTCTGATGATTCTGCAACCCGGAAACGCCCGAGTATAATGATCGCATCATGGCACTTACCCCTTATTTTTCAACCGTACTGGACGGCGAATCGTCGAAAACCTTGACCACCTGTTCCCAGGAATAGTAGCTGCCGTTCACCAGAATCTGCGGAGCGCCGTTGCCCCGGGTAACGGCCTTCACGGAGCCCTGGACCGCATCCTCGCCCTCGTAGAGTTCCACGGATTTCCCCAGCGCCGATACCGCCTCGTTACCGGCAAGCATGCCGGTAAGCCGCGCAAAATCGCCGGCCATACTGGTCATCTGATCCAGGGTCGAAAACTGGGCCATCTGCGCGATAAATTCCTTGTCTTCCATCGGGGCGGTAGGGTCCTGGTAGCTCAGCTGCGTGATCAAGAGCTTTAGGAAGTCGTCTTTCCCGAGATTCTGCTGGGGGTTTTTCCCCTGGTTTATTTTGCTGTTATGCTCTTTTACTGTTTGGGTCAAATCCAGCATGTCCTGGGCGCTTAAAACCGATTGCAATGCCATTTTTATCCTCTTGCTGTATTTAGTATCTGTTCGCAAAGCAGCCGGCTTTGCGGACAAACACTATTTAGGCGATCCATACGGCGTCGGCCGCCGCGTCAAACCGCATAGTACCTTTTCTACCAGCACGCCTTACGCCAGCACGTTGACCTGGCTCTCCCCGGCGGATAGCCACATCGCCCCGGCGGCGTCCAAAACCCCGGACGCGGCGTCGTAGGAGCGGGCGGCCGGCCGTTCGGAAAAGAAGGGGCCTGTTTCCCCGTCCTCCTGGTAAGCGCCCGAGCCGCCCTGCCCGCCGCCCGAAGCGACGGACATTTCCAGGGCAGCCCCCTCGAAGCCGGAATCCACAAAGGCCTGTTCCAGCGAGCGCAGTTCCTGCTCAAACGCGCGCAGGGCCTCGTTGCTTTCCACAACGATTCGCCCCACTACTTTGTTTTCGGACATTTCCAGGCGTATCTTTACATTTCCCAGATGTTCCGGCCTCAGGGACAGCCTGATAAGCCCTTCGCCGCCGTTCTTGAGGACGACCGAAGCGTGGCGCACAATGTCGCCGTTTAGGTTTTCGTGCAGTTCCCGGGCAAGGGTCTCGCGGAACGAAATCCGGCCCCGGTTTTCCCGGTTGTAACTCACTTCGGCCTGGCTGCGCGCCTGGGATTTAAGATCGACGATAATTTCCTGTTCCTGCCCGTGGTCCGGCGTGCCGCTGTTTTCGGCGTCCCCGCCCTTGGTCCCGGCCGTGCCGTCAACCGAATCCTCAATCCTGGGCGTAGTGCGGAAATCCCGCAGTTCCAGGTTGAAACGCTCCCTCCGGCGCTCGCTCTTCCTGGCTTCCCCCGGCTCTTCCCGGTCCCCCTTTTCCGGGCGCTCGGGCGACAGGGACTTTTGCTGCCTGGGCAGGACGGCCAGCTCCGCCGCCGCGTCCCCCATGCCGGCACGGGCCGCCTCTGTTTCCGCGCCCGCAAGCCCCGCGTCTTGCGCGGGCCGCTCCCCTTCCGCGGCAAGGCCCGCCGTCTCCGCCAAGCCCGTATCCGCGCCGGCCCCCCCGGCCCCGGCAGCGGCAATTTCCGGCGCGGCTTCATGGGAGGCAGCCGGAAGCGTCGGGGAAACATCCTCCCGGCCCGGTTTTTCCGCCTCCCCGGCTTTTTCAGAGCCCCCGGAGCGGGCCGGGCGGGGAGCGGGCCTATCGGCCTCCCCCGCACCTTCCGGTTCCACGGCAAGCGCGGGGCCGGGATTCACGCCGGGCGCCGCGTCTGCGGGGATACCCTCCCCGAAACCCGGAATTCCCCCAGAATCTTCGCCGGAAACCCCGGAATTTGCCCGGGGCCTTCCCCGGCCCCGGCCCGCCCGCTCCGCTTCCGCGCCTCCCGCGCTTTCGGCTGCCTTGGCCCTCCGGCCCTTGAGCGCAAAACTTTCAGGGCGCGATCCTGCGGCTTCTTCCTGAGGCTCCGTCGCGGCTTCTTCCGGGCGGACTCCGGCCCCTCCGTCCGCGCGGGGGGAATCCGATTCCCCGGATACGGGGGCGTATTCAGGGGCGGGCGCGGCATCGGGGGAAAACGGCCGGGCAGTATCCGGGGGGCGGCTGTTGTAGAGCCGGTCAGCTTCCAGGGCCGGGGGAAAAAGCGTGTTTTCAGGCGCCGCAAAAGCGGTTCCAACGCCGGTTCCCCTGCCGGGCAGCGCCGCCTCCCGGGCGGCCATATCGAACAGGGCGGCAAAACGCCCGGCAAAATCAGGCGTTCCGAGCGCTCCGGGCGCGGAAATGCCCGCAGCCGGGCCCGCCGGAATGTCCGGGCGGGAAAGAAACGCCGCCGCGCCCGGAAAAAGTTCGTTTTGAATTTGGGGGGATAACTGTGTCAATCCCGGCCTCCTCGTCTCTTGGGGGCCGACTGGCCCCGCTCAGGAAACCGGCGTCTCCGCGGATGCGGCAAACTCCTAATTCGGTTCCGGTGGCTTTACAACCATCTTGCGCTGGAGTTCGGCTACCCGTTCGGCGGGCATCAGGGACATCCAGTAGGGAACCAGGGAATTGGCCCCCTCGCGCCGGGCGATTTCGTCGGTCATCCTGAGTACGTCGATAGCGTCCTGGTCTTCCATCGCATTGATGATCCCCACCGCCGCCTCCGGGGGCATCCCGGTAAGCTGGCGGGCGTTCTGCTCGACGATCCTCTCTTTAGTCTCGGCGTCTTCGATCCTCTGGTTAAAGGAATTCTCCTGATCTTCCAGCGCTTTTTGCCTAAGCTCAATCTCCTGGGCCATCTGCTCAATCTCGCCCCGGCGACTCTCCAGGTCCTGCTCCCGCTTATCCAGTTCCTGCTCGCGCAGAGCCTCGGCCTCAAGGCGGATAGCCAGCCGTTCCGCGTCCAGGGAAAGAACGCCGTCCTCCCCGACCGGCTCCTGGGTCCTGCCCTCCCGCCCGATAAACCTGTAAAGAGGGGCCAGAACCGTCTTGGCGTCGATAAGGTTAATATAGTCGAACCAGATAACGCCCCCCGCCGCCATCACGAGAATAAGGACAAGAAGGACGAGTATCCTGAGTATTATTTGGGCGCTTCCGTAACCAGCCATAAAACTCCCCGATTTTAATTATTCCATCTAATCAGAATATCGGTCAAGTAAGCCGGTAACCCGCACGCAAAATACCGCCCCGCCCTCCATCTGAAAGCGCCAGAAGGGGGGCCTGTTACCGCACGGCGGGCGCAGCAAAAAAGGCCGCCGTCCGGCCCCCCTACACTCCAGCCTTGCCCCGCATTGACGTGGAGTTTTGCGGCAAACCGCTCCGGCCGTTTGCCGCAAAACCCCGGAAAGACTTGCGGAGGGCCTGCGGCCCGGAGCAAGTCTTCCGCTACCCCCGCAAACGACGGTTTTCTTCCTCCAGGAGCCGGATTTGCTCCTGGTACTGCCGCCTCTCCTCCTGATATTGCCGTATTTGAGCGTCCTTCGCGGTTAATTGCTCCCCGTATTCGGCGGCGGCTTCCTCGCGCTTCACGGCCATGTAATCGTCCCAGTTCCATTCGGTATACAGCATGTTCCGTACCTCCGATGCGTTTTCTTCCAAAAACTCTTTCAGTATCCCCTTATCTATACTCCGGTTTATCACTTTTTGCAAGGCTTCCCTCAACTCCTGCCTCCCCATGCGCGGCCTCAGCTCGCGCTTCACCATGTCCACGAACCGGGCGTACATCGCCAGGGTCTCGCAGCGTCCCATCAGGCCGGGGTTCCTCCCGTAGTTGATGTTGACGACATTGGCCTCGAGCTCAAGGTTCGCCCGGCCCCCGGCCCCGCAGGCGTCGGAGAGCCTGAGCACGCTGCGGTCGGGCAGGGGCTCGCTGCCGTTGTACGCCACGTAAAACTCGGCGAAGGGGACCGGGACCGGCGCGGAGCCTCCCCGGTAGACGGCCTTCCTGTCGGCGAGCTTTTCGTAGAGGCGGGAGATGTAGAAGAGGAAGCGCAAGGGCATGTTGGGGTTGAGGGTTGACTGGTGCTCGACAAGGACCACCAGGCGGGTGCCGACGGAGAAGGAGATGTCGTTGCGCCGGCCCATGAAGAGGACGCCGCCGAGGGTATTGACGGAGAAAGGGGTTTCCGGGCCGAAGCTGGCCCCCGCGAGGGCGTTGTAAAGCTCGCGGAGCTGCGGCTCGCGGCTGAAGAGCCTGACGAAAACGGTGTCTTTGTATTTTCTGTTCATACCTAATATATGGGTCCAACCTGCTGTTTTGCTTTAACCGGCGCACGGCGGCGGCAATTTTTTTCTTCTAAACGGGATATCCGGGCTTTTAAGCAAAACCGGCACACGCGCCCTTCCCGCGCTTTGCAAAACGACCAATACCGGATATAGTTATAAGTAAGGCCGTCTCAAAACGCCAAATCCTGGAACGGCGGCCTTGGAGAACATGGCCCCGGGCGGCCCGGGCAACACGGCTGCGGCCGGGAGGAGGCCCCGCATGGCACAGGACAGGCTCAACCCCCTGAACGACTACCTGTTTCTCAAGGTCATGGGCGAGAAGGGGGACGAGGAGCAGCTCCGCGCCTTCCTGAACGCCGTGCTGGGCCGGGAGGGCCCGGAGGCCATCGAGACGGTGGAGATAATCGAGAACCGGACGGCCGCCGCCGAGGTGGCGGGGGACAAGACGAGCATCCTGGACGTGCGTGCGCGGACCGGGGGCGGGGAGCGCGTCGCGATAGAGGTGCAGCTGAAGAACCTGGGGAACATGGACCGGCGGAGCCTTTTTTACTGGAGCCGGGAGTTCTCGCGGGGCATGGAGGCCGGGCAGGACTACCGGGAGGTGCCGAACGTGATAGCGATCAACATCGTGAACTACCGGTTTCTGCCCGAGGTGGCCGAGTTCCACACGAGCTTTCACATAAGGGAGGACACGCACCGTGAGGTGCTGCTGACAGAGGCGCTGGAGATACGTTTTATCGACATGGTGAAGTTCCGGCGGGCGGAGCGGGACATCCGGAAGGAGCCGCTGCACCGGTGGCTGACGTGGCTGGACCGGGAGAGCCCGTGGAGCCTTGTAGAGGAGGTAGTGAAGATGGACGCGGGGATACGGAAGGCGGAGGAGAGGCTTGCGCACGTGACGGGCGACAAGGAGGTGCTGAGGGCGTACCAGATGCGGGAGATGGCGCTGTCGGACTGGACGAGCGGGCTCAACCACGCCAGGGAGGAAGGCGAACAGAAGGGCGAACAGAGAGGCAGACTCGAAGGCCTGCGGGAAGGCAGGCTCGAAGGCAGGATCGAAGGGCAGCGGGAAGTCGCCGCCAGGATGAAGAAGCGCGGGGTACCCGCCGGCCAAATCGCGGAGGACACCGGCCTTTCCGCCGAGGACATAGCGAAACTGTAGAGCGCCGGGCCCCCCGGCGGCCCGAACAACACGACCGCAGCCGGAAGGAGCTGGCAAAGATGGACGCGGGGATAAGGAAGGCGGAGGAGAGGCTGGCGTACGTGGCGAGCGACAAGGAGGCGCTGAGGGCGTACCAGATGCAGGAGATGGCGCTGTCGGACTGGACGAGCGGGATCAACCACGCCA
>JAIRRR010000060.1 GCA_031255875.1 Treponema sp. | reverse complement strand
CGTCTTCGGGCGCCAGGCCCTTCAAAAAAAATAATTTGTGTCATTTTCACCGTGATCTTTAAATAGAAACACCCGAAAAATAACCGTGTACAAACCGTGAGTTCTGTACAATCCAACCTTCAACCGTTTTAAATAGGAGAAAAGCTATGATTCGCGTTATGGTTGTATCCGGGCATGCGGACGAGCGCTCAAGGCTCAACAGCATCCTCAATCAGTGGCCGGAATTTGACATTTCGGGAATGGGCAGGGACGCGTACGACGCGCTCAATTTTGCCCATTCATTCAAACCCGATGTCGCGCTGGTCGATGAAAACCCGCCCATTCTTGATTGTTCGGGAATGGTTTTGGCCTTAAAGCGATGGTCGCCGAACACCAAAGTGATCGTGCTTGCCGACTCCTGCGACAACCAGGCTGTCCTTAAATCTATCGTCAACGGCGCTGCGGGATACCTGCTTAAAGACAGGGACGCGGAGATCGTCCCGGGCATCAACTGGGTGTATAGGGGCGGCACTTTGATGGGATCCGAAGTCGTGTCGCGGGCCTTCGAGAATTCTTCCGGGGAACAGGGGCATCAAAACCAAAAGCAGCGGGTAAAAATAACACGGAAAGAACTGGAACTTATGACCCGCGTGGGCAAGGGGCTCTCCAACAAGGAAATTGCCGCTGAACTCCGGCTGAAAGACGGGACTATCCGCAACTATATTTCAGGGCTGCTCCAGAAAACCGGCCTGCGCAACCGTACCGAAATAGCCCTCTACGTCTACCGCAGCGGGATTATCGGCAATGAACAGAAGATAAGCAAAAAAACTCTCGTATAAAATAAAATTCTGATGTAAAATATAAAAACATATACGGGGCTGTTCCAAAACCGAAGTTCCGGGACAGTCGCGCAGGACAATGCGGAGCGCCTTCGCCCCTTGCGGGCGGGCTCAAGCTCTACACGCGGGAGGCTGCTATGAAAACTGTTTGCGGGATTGATCTGGGGACCCAGAGCTGCAAGGTAGTTATCTACGATTTTGAGAAAAAGGCGGTCCTGGCCCGTTCCCAGACCCCGGTAGACATGATCGCGCTGAATGACGGGACCCGCGAGCAGAAGGCCGAATGGTACGACGAGGCCCTGCTTAAAAGTTTCGGCGCGCTCGACGCGGAGCTGCGCAAGACCATCGCCGCAATCGGGGTTTCGGGCCACCAGCACAGCCTGGTCCCCCTGGACGCCGAGGGGAAGGCCCTTTACAACGTAAAGCTCTGGTGCGACACGGCCACCGCCCCGGAATGCGGGCAGATCACCGCCGCCGCCGGGGGAGAGGCCGCGCTCATCGCCCGGACCGGGCTTCCCATGAGGCCGGGCTATACCGCGCCGAAGGTGCAGTGGCTCAAGAACCACAGGCCCGAAGCGTTCGCCCGGCTCCGCCATATACTCCTTCCCCACGACTATATCAATTTCCTCCTGACCGGCAAATACAGCGCCGAATACGGCGACGCTTCGGGAACCGCCCTGTTCGATGTCCGCAAACGGGAATGGTCCGCTTTTGCGGCGGGCCTCATCGATCCGTCGGTGATCGGCTGCCTCCCCGAACTCCATTCGTCGGATCAGGCGGCCGGGGCCGTATCCGCCGAAGCCGCCGCGAAATTCGGCATCCCCCCGGGCGCCCTGGTTGCCGCAGGGGGCGGCGACAACATGATGAGCGCCATCGGCACCGGCGCTGTCCGCGACGGCTTCCTCACCATGAGCCTGGGGACATCGGGCACGCTTTTCGGCTTTTCCGATTCGCCTGTCGTCGATCCCGAAGGCAGCCTCGCCGCGTTCTGCTCCTCCACCAACGGCTGGCTCCCCCTGCTCTGCACGATGAACTGCACCGTCGCCAGCGAGGAATTCCGCGGCCTTTTCGGCCTGGATGTCAGGGCCTTTGACGGGGAAGCCGCGAAGGCCCCCATAGGCGCCGACGGCCTTGTGGTGCTTCCCTTTTTCAACGGGGAGCGGACCCCCAACCTTCCCAACGGCCGGGCCGGCCTTAACGGGATCAGCGCCGCGAACTTCAGGCGGGAAAATATCGCGCGGGCCGCGCTGGAAGCGGCGATCTTCGGCATGAGGATAGGGCTTGAATGCTTCAACAAGCTGGACTACAAAGCAAGGGAAATACGGCTCACCGGCGGGGGCGCGAAAAGCCCGCTCTGGCAGAGCATCGCGGCGAATGTAATGAAGCTCCCGGTGCGCGTCCCGGCCGGCGAGGAAGCCGCCGCCATGGGCGGGGCGTTGCAGGCGCTGTGGGCCCTGGAAAACCAGGCCGGCCCGGGCGCGTCGATAGAGGCCCTGGCAGACGCCCATGTCGCCCTGGAGGGGGGGATCACCGTCAGCCCGGATCCCGCCTCGGCCGCCGCTTACGACAAGGCGTACCAGGAATACCTGCGGTATCTTGGGGCTCTAAGCCCCCTTTACAAATAGAATAGGAGGTAATCATGGCTGATTACTATGCGGGGGAAAAAGAGTACTTCCCCAAAATCCCGAAGATCAAGTACGAGGGGCCGGAAAGCGACAATCCTCTGGCCTTTAAATACTACGATCCGGAAAAGAAAGTCGGCAAGAAGAAGATGAGGGATCACCTGCGTTTTGCCGTCGCCTACTGGCACAGCTTTTGCGCCGACGGCACCGATCCATTCGGGGCGGCAACCCATCCCCACCCCTGGATCGCGGACGCCAGGGACCCGATGGAAGCGGCGGAACATAAGCTGGACGCCGCCTTTGAATTTATCACCAAGCTGGGGGCGGATTTTTACTGCTTCCACGACCGGGACATGGCCCCCGAGGGCGGCAGCCCGGCGGAAAGCGAGAAGAAGCTCTTTACCCTGGTCGCCAGGGCGAAAAAACTCCAGAAGGCCACGGGGGTAAAGCTCCTCTGGGGGACGGCGAACCTCTTTACCCATCCCCGTTTTATGAACGGCGCGGCAACCAACCCCGAATTCGGCGTGCTTGCCCTGGCCGCGTCCCAGGTAAAAGCCGCCATCGACGCCACCATGGAGCTGGGGGGCGCGGGCTATACGTTCTGGGGCGGCCGCGAAGGCTATATGAGCCTCCTCAACACGGACCTTAAGCGCGAGAAAGACCACCTCGCCAAATTCCTCGGCGCGGCCCGGGACTATGCCCGCAAGCAGGGTTTCAAAGGCGCCTTCTACATCGAGCCCAAGCCCATGGAACCCACTAAGCACCAGTACGACTACGATACCGAAACGGTGATCGGCTTCCTGCGCCATTACGGCCTGGACCAGGATTTCCGCCTGAACATCGAGGCCAACCACGCCGAGCTTGCCGGGCACGATTTCTGCCATGAGCTGGAAACCGCCGCCGCCGCCGGGCTTTTCGGTTCCGTGGACGCCAACCGCGGCGAGCCCAGGAACGGCTGGGACACCGACCAGTTCCCCTCGAACTACTACGAGACCGCCCTGGCCATGTACGCCATCCTCCGGGCCGGCGGCTTTACCACAGGCGGCCTCAACTTCGACGCGAAGATACGCCGGAACTCCGTCGATCCCGCGGATCTTTTCCTGGCCCACATCGGCGG
>JAIRRR010000051.1 GCA_031255875.1 Treponema sp. | reverse complement strand
TAACGGAGCGTAATGTTTTGGCTGACAGTCCTTTGTTGTTGGAAATGAGCGGTATCGACAAGGCTTTTCCCGGCGTAAAGGCCCTGGATCATGCCCAGTTTAAACTGAAGCACGGTTCGGTCCACGCTCTGATGGGGGAAAACGGCGCCGGAAAAAGCACCCTGATGAAGTGCCTCTTCGGTATATACCGGAAGGACGCGGGCGTCATCAGAATGGAAGGCGCGGAAGCCGACTTTATAAACCCCAGGGACGCCCTGAACAACGGGGTTGCCATGGTTCACCAGGAATTAAACCAGGTAAAACGCCGCAACATCATGGAGAATATGTGGCTCGGCCGTTTCCCCATGAAATTCGGCCTGGTGGATCACCGGAAAATGTACGATGATACCAGGCGGTATTTTGACGAACTGGAAATCGACCTTAACCCCAGGGAAACTATCGGGAATTTGAGCGTGTCAAAACGCCAGCTTGTGGAAATCGCCAAAGCCGTCTCCTGCAACGCGAAGATCCTGGTGCTGGACGAGCCCACCTCGTCGTTGACGGAAGAAGAGGTCGGCCATCTTTTCCGAATCATAAAGATGCTTACCTCCCGGGGCGTGGGCATTATTTATATTTCCCACCGCATGGACGAGATCCTCAAGATATCGGACGAGGTTACCATCATGCGGGACGGCAAATGGGTCGCTACCCGGCCGACAAAGGAATTCTCGGTTAATGAAATAATCCGCCTGATGGTGAACCGGGACCTGGAAAATTTCTTCCCTCCCAAAACCAACGTGCCCGGGGAGCCCCTGCTGGAATGTACCGGGATAACCGGAAAGTACATGCCCGCCTGCTCCGACGTGAGCTTTACCCTGCGGAAAGGCGAAATCCTGGGAGTGGCGGGCCTGGTCGGTTCCCGCCGCACGGAGCTGCTCAACACTATTTTCGGAACCATGACCAGGCAGGGCGGCGAAATCAAACTCCGGGGCAGGGCCATAGCCAACCGCAGCGCGAAGCAGTCCATGAAGAACGGTTTCGCCCTGATAACCGAAGAACGCAGGGCGACGGGGATTTTCCCCGAGGCAAGCGTCATCTTTAATTCTATTATCAGCAATATTGACGCGTATCTTAGAGTCGGCCTTCTGCAATCCGGCAAAGCAAATGCGGCGGCGGATCAGGTGATAAACAGCCTGCGGGTCAAGACTCCCAGCAAAAAAACCCATATCAAATTCCTTTCCGGGGGCAACCAGCAGAAAGTAATTATCGGGCGCTGGCTGCTTACCAATCCCGGCATACTGCTGCTGGACGAGCCTACCCGGGGCATCGACGTGGGCGCGAAATACGAAATATACCAGCTGATCATCGATCTTGCGAAAGAAGGCAAGGGGATCATCATGGTTTCTTCTGAAATGTCGGAACTGCTCGGTATCTGCGATAACATCCTGGTTATGAGCAACGGGAAGCTGAGCGGTATTGTTAAACGGGGGATTGATTTCGGCGGCATTGAGGGCGAGCAGGAGACTATCCTGCGTCTGGCCGCGAAATACGTATAACGGAGCGTTCAATGGCTAACACGAAAAGCATACAGGCAAAAATCAAAGAGATCAAAAGGGAAAATATAACCAGCTTCCTCCTGAATTATGCCCTGTATTTTATCCTCGGAACCTTGCTTGTTGTCGTAATCATCATCGACCCCAAATTCGCGTCGGTTACGAATATCATCAACATCATAAAACAGGCCTCTACCAAGGGTATTCTTGCCCTGGGCGTCGCGGGCCTGATCGTCCTGGCCGGGACGGACCTTTCCATTGGCCGGGTAATGGGTTTCGCGGCCGCAGTGACCGCCTCCCTGGTCCAATCCGTCACCTATTCCGCGCGTTACTATCCCCAAATGACGACGCCCATCAATCTGATTGTCCCGCTGCTTTTGGCCATTGTTATTGCCACCGCCTTTAGCCTTATCAACGGATTCGGCGCCGCGTACCTCAGGATGCACCCCTTCATTGTTACGCTGGGTACCCAGCTTATCGCCTTCGGCTGTAACTGTATTTACATTGAGCGGCAGCCTTCGGGCACCGCGCAGGCCCTGTCAACATTCGAAAGGAATTTTCTTGACAAGGCGGCGGGATCTTTCAGTGTCGGGGAGATAAAAATACCTTTTGTGGTTATCTACTTCCTTATCTGCGCGGTCGTGGTGCATATCATCTGGACCCGTACCAAGCTGGGCAAAAATATGTTTGCCGTAGGCGGCAACGAGGAAGCGGCCCGGGTCTCCGGGGTCAGCGTCCCCCAGACCATTATGCTGGTGTACCTGATGGCCGGGATATGCTACGGCATCGCGGCGTTCCTGGAAACGGCCCGGGTGCAGTCGGTCGGCGCCAACACGGGGATCAACTACGAGCTGGACGCCATATCCGCCTGCGTCATAGGCGGCGTCAGTTTCTTCGGCGGCGTCGGCACGATCACGGGGGTAGTTATCGGCAGTATACTGCTCCAGTCGATTAACTACAGCCTCTACTTCCTCGGGGTCAACGCGTATATGCAGTACATTATCCGCGGCCTCATCATCAT
>JAIRRR010000017.1 GCA_031255875.1 Treponema sp. | reverse complement strand
GCGCAAGGGATTGGAGGGGGGCCGCAAGGCCGCCGCGCCGCAGGCGGGGCCGGAGCGCGGCAGCGCGGAGCCCCGGAAAGCCCGGTCCGGCCGCAGGCCGGATGCGCCCAAATTCCGAATTGAAAATCTGATACAGCGGCCTGTCGCGCTTGCGGATTTTATGCGCGTTTACGCGCGAAGCGCATGAAACTGCCGGGCGGGCGGCAAACGTAAATGGAAAAACCGGCGTTTATCTGTTATACTTTGTAGAGATTCATTTGGAGGTGAGTATGGAATTCCTGCGAATACCGTTAATTTTTGAGGGCCGGGCGCGGCCGGTACGGAAAACCGCGTTCCGGGCGGATACCTGCATGGCGCTGCGGGAGTTCCATATCCGCCGCGATGTCCGGGAGGAATACGCCCTGGAGCACGGCATTTTTTCCCTGCGGGGGAACGTGGTGCTGGCGAATATCAGGGAAGCGCGAAACCTGGCCCGGAAGATAAATGTGAAGACGGACCCCCGGCATCCTGAAAAAATGGTAAGGGCCGGGCAGCTCAACGCCATGGGGCTTGTTGACGAGATGCTCCATTACATGGTGGCCCTTTACCGGGAGCAGGTCCGGGACGATGTGTTCGAGACCGCGCTTGAACGGCTTGAATCCCAGCTGGGGTCCGGCAGGGTGGGGGCGCTGCTGGAGACATTCTCCGGCCTGTTCCCGCCCCGGATGGTATACGCGGGCAAGGTTTCGGCCGGCGATTACCTTAAAGGGAGCGACGGAGGGGAAAGCAACCGGGCGCTGGCGCTTGAGGAAATTATGCTGCTCGCGCTGGCGAACTCCAACCCGGCCTTTAAGCCTTTCCTCTTTATGTTTGACGACCGGGGCCTTGGGGCTGAGACGGCCTACAACGAGGCTCTGGAAGTGCTCCGCTCGCATCTGGCGGGCCTGCCGTCCTTCGGCCCGGACGGGCAGAGCCTCTGGGACCTGCTCCGGGCCCCTGCCCTGGCGTCCCCGGATTCGCTTACCGGGCAGCTCGACTTTATGCGCAGGAATTGGGGCATCCTGCTGGGGAAATTCCTTTCGCGCATACTGACGGGGCTGGACGTAATAAAGGAAGAAGAGAAGCCTTCGTTCTCCGGCCCGGGCCCGTCGGAAGCCCTGACCTTTGGCGGGCTTGACGAGTACGAGCGGTTCAGCCCGGATCAGGACTGGATGCCGAACACGGTGCTGCTGGCAAAAAGCACCCTGGTCTGGCTTTTCCAGCTTTCCCAAAAATACGGCAGGGAAATTACCCGGCTGGACCAGATCCCCGACGGGGAGCTTGACGAGCTGGCGCACCGGGGCTTTACCGGGCTTTGGCTTATCGGGCTTTGGGAGCGGAGCAACGCCTCCCGCGTTATCAAGCAGTGGACCGGGAACCCGGAAGCGGCGGCGAGCGCGTACAGCCTCTACGACTACGACATTGCCGGGGAGCTGGGCGGCTGGGGGGCGCTGGCGAATCTGCGGGACCGCTGCCACCGCCGGGGAATCAGGCTGGGATCGGACATGGTCCCCAACCACACGGGCATCGACAGCCGGTGGATCGCGGAGCACCCGGATCGCTTCCTGCAACTTCCCTACCCGCCTTTCCCGGCCTACAACTACAACTGCGGGAATCTTTCGGGCAGGGACGATATTACCGTCCAGATTGAGGAGCACTACTTTGACCGCAGCGACTGCGCGGTTGTCTTTAAGCGCACCGACAACCGCACCGGGGAGGCCCGCTATATCTACCACGGAAACGACGGCACCTCCATGCCCTGGAACGATACCGCCCAAATTGATTTCCTCAACGAGGAGGCCCGGGAAGCGGTTATCCGGACGATTATCGGGGTGTGCAAACAGTTCCCCATTGTCCGCTTTGACGCGGCCATGACCCTTGCCAAGCGCCATATACAGCGGCTCTGGTACCCGGAACCGGGCAAGGGCGGGGATATAGCGAGCCGTTCCGAACACGCGATACCCGCCGAGGAATTTAACCGCCGTATTCCCAACGAATTCTGGCGGGAAGTGGTGGACCGCTGCGCGGCGGAAGCGCCGAATACCCTGCTCCTGGCGGAGGCGTTCTGGATGATGGAAGGCTACTTTGTCCGTACCCTGGGGATGCACCGGGTGTACAATTCGGCGTTTATGAACATGCTGAAAAAAGAGGAAAATTCAAAATACCGGGACACTATTAAAAACACCCTCGAATTCGATCCGGAAGTGCTTAAGCGTTTTGTCAATTTTATGAACAACCCCGACGAGGAAACTGCGGTGGCCCAGTTCGGCAAGGGGGACAAGTACTTCGGCATCTGCACGCTGCTTGTGACCATGCCGGGGCTCCCCATGTTCGGCCACGGGCAGATCGAAGGCTTCGAGGAAAAGTACGGGATGGAATACCGCCGGTCCTACCGGGACGAAAAGCCCGACCAGGGCTTTGTGGAACGGCACGAGCGGGAAATTTTCCCCCTGATGAAAAAGCGCTACCTCTTTTCGGGAAGCGCGGGTTTCTGCCTCTTCGACCTTTGGGATTCAAACGGCTCTGTAAACGAGAATGTGTTCGCCTATACCAACTGCGCGGGCGACGAGAAGACTCTGGTCCTCTACAACAACGCCTATTCCCCGGCTGCGGGCTGGATACGCGAGGGGGCGGCGAATATACCCCGGAAAGACGGGAGCGCCCGCCGCGACAGCCTCTGCCAGGCGATTGGCCTGCACGGGGACGACCGCTGTTTTGTCCTGCTCAGGGAACAGCGGCAGGAGCGCTGGTTTGTCCGGTCCTCGAAAGAAATTTCCGAGCGGGGGCTTTTTGTCTCGCTTAACGGTTATGAATCCCAGGTGTTCCTGGACATCCACGAGGTAACGGACGCTGCCTCCGGTTCTGCGGAGTACCGCTGGGACGCCCGCTGGTCCAAGCTCAACGCGGAACTTGACGGCCGGGGGGCCCGGGACCTGGACGCGGCGCTCAAGGATATTTTCCTGGGAGAGCTCTACGCGCCCCTTGCCGAGTGCTTGAGCCACGGGAGATTCGCCGAACTGAGCGCGCTGGTTACCGCTGCCCCGGCGCGGAAAAAGGAGGCCGCTGTTTTCGCGGAATCTTTTGAAAAACCCGCCGAGGCTTTTATTGCCTGCGCGTTTAAATTTCTTAACGGCGCGGATGGCAGATACGATCCTTTCCCGGCTGCCCCGGCAAAGGATCAGGCGGATCGCAAGGCCGCCGCGCCGCCGCCCGGCGGCAAAACCGCCCAGCACGCGGTAAAAGACTTTACCGCTTACCTGGAAGCGCTTTTAACGCTGGGAAAGGCGGGGAAGAAGCCGGCCGCCAAACCGGCCGGGGCCGCGCCCAAAGCCGCGCCGGACAGCAAAAGCGCCGGCCGGGAAGATGCCGCAGCGGAAAAATTGCTGCACGGCTTCGCGGAAGCCGTCGCCGCGAAGCCCGCCATCGCGGCCTTCGGCCTTGGCTACGGCCTGCTCAGGCTGCTCCGCGCCGTGCTTGGAAAAGGCGCGGGCAACGGCGCGAGGGACCTGGCGGAGTATTGGGGCCTGGACCGCAAGCTGCGCGAGGCTTTTGAGGGGCTGGGCGTTCCGGGCGACGAGGCGCGGCGGGTCATAGAGATCATGAAGGCGGTCCTGGCCCGGACCGGCGCGGCGGCAAAGGCCGCCCCCCTGCCGGATCTTGCCCCGCTGGACCTGGCGCTGGCAAACTACGACGCCGGAGACCTCCGCTCTATCCTGAAAGTCAACCTCTTCGAGAATACGCTCTGGTTCAACAAAGAGGCCTTTGAAGAAGCCCTGTTCTACGTCCCCCTGTTCGCGCTGCTGGAATACGGCCAGGATCAGGCGAAGGCCATTGCCGTCTTTGCGGAACAGTTCCGCAAGGCCGAGGCCGCTTCGCAGTACAAGATTGACCGGCTTATCGATTCTCTGGCCGGAAAAACAAAGAAGGCCTCCGGTTCCGTCTCCAGGGCCGACAAGACGGGCGCCGGCAAAGAAAATACCGGCGCGAAAAAAGGGCAGGCCGGGGCGGCAGGCCGGGGCGGAAAAAAATAAACCCATGAAACACAGGACAGGCGCGGGCGGCGCGGTTTTTCTATTTATTTTCATCTTCTTGCTGGCGCCGGCAATCCCCGCCGTTGCCGAGAGCGGTACTGCCGGCAGTGATTCCGCCGCAGAATCCCGGGACGACGGGCCGGCGCTTGTCCCGGTCCCCGGACAGGCCCCGAAAGCCCGGTACCTGGAACTGTCGCTTTACAACCGGCAGGCCGGCGGCTATATCCGTTCCCCGGGCCAGCCTTCCCTCCTCAGTATCTTGCAGGTTATCGGAAGAGCCGGGGAAGACAGGAATATCCGGGGGATAATTCTCAACATGTCCGGCTTTAACGCGGACCGGACCGTCCTTTGGGAATTGCGAAACGCCCTTGAAACTTTCAAGGCGTCGGGGAAAAAACTGATCGCCTTTTTCGATACGGCGGATACCGACCTTTACTGCCTGGCTTCGGCGGCGGACAGAATAGTCATGGACGACCTGGGGACCCTGGCCTTTACCGGCTACGTATACGGCAGGGGGTACTACCGCTCGGCCCTGGAAAAAATCGGCGTCGGGATGCGGGAGCTCCGCTATTTCAACTACAAGTCCGCCATGGAATCCTATACCCGTTCCGGCTTTTCGGACGCGGATCGCGGGCAGTACGGCATCTACCTGGACGATATTTTCGGGCTTACCAAAGAAACGGTGATGAAGGCCCGGTCATGGACCGAGTCCGAATTTAATACCATCCTGAACCGGGAATTCCTCTACTCCGCCCAGGGGGCAAAGGCCCGGGGGCTTGTTGACCTTGTCGGCAGGAGGGCGGCGGTTATCGGGGCGGCGGAAGAGCTGGAAGGCCGCGAAATCGACGGCTTTGTCTGCTGGGGCGATTCCCGGGCAAGCCTTGCCGGCGGGTATCCGCGCTACCGTGTGCGGAGGGGGTCCGTTTTCGCCGGGGAAATCGCGGTCGTGCACGCGAACGGGGAGACCGACCTCGACCGGGGCATGGGTACCCGCCATCTGGCCTCCCTTATCGGGGAGCTTGCGGGCAAACGGCGGGTCAAGGCCATCGTAGTGCGGATCAATTCCCCGGGCGGCAGCGCGGAGGCAGCGGACTATCTGGCCGAGGCGATTAGGGACGCGCGGTACTCCAAGCCCGTGGTTGTTTCTATGGGGCCTGTAGCCGCGTCCGGGGGTTATTGGGCCTCGATATACGCGGGACACATCGTAGCTTCCCCGTTCACCTTTACCGGCTCCATCGGCGTCATTGCCGGGTGGTTTTACGACAACGGGTTGTACAACAAATTGGGAATAGCGGTAGATCTGCTGAAACGGGGGGATCACGCCGACCTGGGTTCCGGAATAATCATACCGTCCCGGAACCTGAACGCTGCGGAAGAAGGGCGCTACCGGCAGCTAATCCTGGACACCTACCGTGACTTTGTGCAGAAAGCCGCGACGGGGCGGAACATGCCTGTCGAGGATATGGAAAAGCTGGCCCAGGGGAGGATCTATTCGGGAATTGCCGCGCGGGACAACGGCCTTGTGGACAGCCTGGGCGGGCTGGGAGACGCGCTCGGAATCGCCCGGGAACTTGCGGGCATTCACGAAAACGCGAGAATAGTTTACAATGAATACCCCAGGCCCGGCTTTATGGAAACTTTTATAGCCAGGTATCTTTCCGCGTTTATACCGGCGGGGAAAATTCCGGGAAGGGCGGGCTTTTTGGAAGGGCTGGGATACCGGCTTTCCATGAACGGCAGGGCCATGCCCATCCTGCCGCTCGACGCGGCGGAATTTCTGGGCCTGCCGGCGGGATCGTTCGCGGCCGAATTGCGGGAGGGCGGCTATTAGGGGAACCGCCGACAAGCCCGTCTGGCGCGACCCCCCGGTCCGGGGGAGCGGGCCCTCAATCCAACTCCGGCCGGCCTCCGCCCCGGAGGGAAAAGGATAATGCCATGGAAACCAGCCCCGCCCCGGCCGAACCGGCAGTTTTTGAAACCCTCGCCGGTAACGGGCACTCTTTAAAATTCCACGCATTCAGCGCCCTGGATTTTTACTGGCGGCACAGCCCCCTTCCCTTCGTCTGGGCGCAGACCAGCGCCGATATTACCGATCTCGCCCGGCTTTTTGAAAACCTCCGCTTTCCCGGCGCGGGCCTTGCCGACGCCTCGGCGGACCTGGACGGGAAACGGTGGTACTTTTACTGCCTTGACGACGGCCCGGACTCGGGTTTTTCCCGGAACCGTGAAAAGCAGCCCGCGTACAAGCTGCTCTCCTTTTTCCGGGACGCGGCAACAGGGCGCTTTTGGGACCCGCTGGGTTTGTACCCCCTCTGCCGCGAGTTGCGGGATGGAAAAGCCGGCAGCGGGCAGGACCGCGCGGCAGAAGCAGGCTGCTGGTGGGAAGGCATAAACCCCTCTTCCGGCCGCTACCGGGCGGTCACGGAAGGGGCGCTGATTCTGGCCCGCTACACCCGGCCCGGCGGGCAGCCCGGCGAATCCCGGACAATCAGGGAGATTTCCCGGATAGCGGGCAGCCTTGCGGAAGATCCCCCGCCCGGCGCGGAAGCCCAGCGGCTGCTGCTCGCGGGCCTCATGCTCTCCCCCCGGCCGGAACTGGGCCTGGAACTGCTCAAGGAAGCGGGATTTGTGGAACAGTTCTGGCCGGAACTGGCGGCTATGGACAGCGTCGATCATTCCAAAGAGTGCCACCCGGAAGGCAATGTCTGGAAGCACACCCTGGAAACCTTCCGTTACCGGAAAAAGTACGACCTCACCCTTTCCCTGGGGCTCTTGCTTCACGATGTGGGGAAACCCCTTTCCGGATCTTCCGGGCAGCGCCGTTTTGACGGCCACGCCGAATTGGGCGCCCGCCTGGCCGGAAAATTCCTGGAACGCCTGGGGTTTTCGGCCGGGACCGCCGGGGCGGTATGCTACCTGGTAAAGAACCACATGCTGCCCGCCGCCCTCCCCCGGCTTCCCCTTTCGAAAACAGCGGAAGTTCTGGAGTCCGGCCTCTTCCCCGCGCTGCTGGAACTCTACCGCTGCGACGAATCTTCTTCGTTCAAGGGCCTGGACGGCTATTACGAAAGCAGCGCCGCCTATCAGAGCTATCTGCGCAACAGGCGCAATCCGTACAAGAAGCACTATTATACCTAACCGCCAAGGCGGCCCCGTGCCTTCCGATCAGCCGGTTCAGCCTACCGGGTTCTTCAACCCCTTTTCAATAGCTTGTTTTCCATATCATTTATTTCGTGGTATATTGGAATTGTCCCGGCAAAAAAGAATTTCAGGAATCTTGTTTGGGCTTCCGGAAGCTCCTGGGGACGTTTCATAAAACAAGGAGAAAACAGCGCAATGGCGGGGAATAACAGCGCCGAAATCGGTTTTGAAAAGGAAATTTGGGATGCCGCCTGCGTGCTGCGGGGCAATATTGACGCCGCCGAGTACAAGCACGTTGTGCTGGGCCTTATCTTTTTGAAGTACCTCTCGGATAAATTCGAGGAACGTTACAAGACCCTCAAGGACGAGGGCGAAGGTTTTGAGGAGGATCGGGACGCTTACGCGGAAAAGCAGGTGTTTTACGTTCCGGCAAATGCCCGCTGGGGAAACATAGCGGCCAAAGCGCATAGCAGCGAAATCGGCAAAACCATTGACGAGGCGATGGGGAAAATCGAACGGGAAAACGCGGAACTAAAGGGTGTGCTCCCCAAGAACTTTGCCCGCCCGGAACTGGACAAACGCCGGCTGGGGGAAGTGGTTGATATTTTTACCAATATTTCCCTCCACAAACACGGCGACAGCGACGGACGCGGAGCGTCCGTTGATATTCTGGGCCGGACCTACGAATACTGTCTGGGCAAATTCGCCGAACAGGAAGGCAAGCTGGCCGGGGAATTTTACACGCCGGCCTGCGTGGTAAAAACGCTGGTGGAGGTGATAAAGCCCTTTAATGGCCGCGTGTATGATCCCTGCTGCGGTTCAGGCGGAATGTTTGTCCAGTCGGCCCGGTTTGTGGAACACCACGCCGGCAGCATCAACAATCTTTCTGTCTTTGGGCAGGACTCAAACCCCACCACCTGGAAACTCTGCCGGATGAACCTTGCCATCCG
>JAIRRR010000306.1 GCA_031255875.1 Treponema sp. | reverse complement strand
TGGTGGGGAACTCGTTCATCGACGTTTTCGGCAAGTACTTTAATCTGAGCGACGTGCGCAGCATACGCGAGGCGATGGTCTCCGGCAAGAACGGATCTTCCTGGAAGGGCATAGCGCGGATCAAATCCCGTTCCATGGCTACCGTGGAAACCAGGGTGTACATTTTCCCCCTGAACCTGGACCTGAAAAACGTCCGGGAATTCGTCGTTATGTTCGACGACGTGACCGAGGAAAACAGGCGGCTTTTAAGGAGCGTCTTCATGAGCCTCCTTGAGGCGTCGAAACTCAAGGACAACGATACCGGGAAACATATCACCCGGGTAAACTACTATTCGCAGGCGTTCGCGCAGGAACTTTACAACCGCGGCGATTACGACACCATTATCGACGCGGACTTTATCGACAACATAGGGTTCCTGGCTTCCATGCACGATGTCGGGAAAATAGGCACCCCGGACGACATACTCAACAAGGAAGGCCCGCTTTCCGATTGGGAATGGAACGTTATGCAGGAACACACGAAAAACGGCGCGTTTATTCTGTCAACCTATCCAAACCCCATGGCCAAAGAAATCGCCCTTTCCCATCACGAAAAATGGAACGGCTGCGGCTACCCCTTCCAGCTTGAGGGGGAGATGATACCCCTGGCGGCAAGAATAGTGTCAATCTCCGATGTTTACGACGCCCTGAGAATGGAGCGGAGCTACAAGCCCGCATTTCCCCACGATGTGGCGGTAGAAAAGATGCTGGAAGCCAAGGGCACGCAGTTCGACCCCTATCTGCTCGATGTGTTCAGCTCCGTGGCCGATGAATTCAGCGGCCTCTATGAGAAAAACCGCGACGCGCACGGGGACTTCTAGCAGCAGCGCCCTACAGCCCCAGCGGGTTTTCGCCTGAGGCCGGGCCGAAATCCAGTGCCGGAAGCACGGGGGCCGATTCGGAGGCGGCCCTGTTTTCGGCTTTGATCGCGTCGAACACTTCCTGGCGGAACACTTTTACTGTCTTGGGGGCGTCCACGCCGATGCGGACCTGTTCCCCCCTTATTTCAATAATCGAAACAGAGATGTCGTCGCCGATCATTATCTTTTCGTTGACTTTTCTGGATAGTATCAGCATGACGCCTTCCTTGCCGCAGCCAGCTCTTCCACGATGTTGTGCTTGGTCTTCCAGCGGGAGTCGGTAAGAACGGCCTGTCTGCCTATGCGCTGTTCCCGGTTGATGATGAGCGGCCCCTGGAGGTTGGCGGTCATGGGGCCGCCGGCGGCGGGAATGGTAACGATGGAAAATACCAGCGCCTTGTCCGGGCTGGAAATCCCTATATCCTTAAGCTCCTCGTCGCCGATGTCCAGCTCGTAATCGGGCCGGAACAGGAAGGGATTTACCAGGATAAACGCCAGATCCTGTACTTCCAGCGACTGGAGCCAGTAGAAAGGCTGACGGTCCGCGTCAAGGATGGCGAAATCCTTGTACGATTCAAAGCCGAAAAGCCCCATGGGGAATTCGATTCTCTGGCGTTCGTCCACTTCGATTACGCCATAAGGTTTTGTTGATACCTTCACGTCCTAATCCTTTTAAGAGTCGGGCTTGTTCCAAAAACCGGAGTTTTCGGACGGCCCGGGTTATCAGCGTAAAAAGTCAAGCAGGGTAGTCGGCAGTATCTTCGACGCCGTCTGCAAGGCCGCCCGGTGGGCAAACTGCATCATCCCCAGCTCCACGGCGGCATCGGTGAAATCCAGGGAATTCTCCCGGCCGAGCGCCTCCGTTACATTGGGAATTTCCGTATTGAGCCGCTCCCAGGCGCTCTCCGCCCGTTCCTGCCTGGAACCGTTCAGGGCAAGCCTGCTCTGCAAGTTAGACAGGGCCAGGTCCATGCCGCCTATGCCCTGGCTTCCCACAAAGCCCTGATCGCCCCGGAACAGGGCGTCCCTGAGCCGGATCACCATGTCGAAAAGCGAGCCCCCGGAAACCCTGGCGCCCGGGTGCCAGTTCGGGGCGGCGGGATCGCTGTTAAACGTGATGATCCCCAGATCCTGCAAAACCCGGGAATCCTGCCGGTCTTCGGCCCTGATAAGGTGGGCGTTGGTCCCTTCGAGAACAAGCCCCCGGCTTTCCGGATCGATGTACGCCTTGACCGGCGCGGCGGAATCGTTTATCTTGGCGGCTATCGCGTAAACCGTGTCGCCGGGGCTTACGGCGATCTCCTGCCCGTCGATAAAAAAGGCCCCCGCGCTTTCCGCCCGGTAATCAACGGCGTCGATGCCGGAAAAGATCTGCATCTTTTCCGCCCAGAACGCCTCACCACCGCCGATGTCCAGGTCGGAATAGGCCCTGTCGGTAATTTCGGCGCGTCTTGCGGAACCGGCCCCCCGGTACTCCACGGCTGTTACCATCGGTATCTGTTCCGAAGAACCGCCGCCCCCCTGGACCGCGCCTTCCGCCACCCGGAACGGCTCGGTAAAGGCCCTGTCCCCGGCAAAGAGCTGCTTGCCGTCGGACCCTATCGAGTTGGCGATAGATACCAATTCCTTTAACAGTTCGTTTACCTCCACGGCCATGAATCCAAGATCTTCCTTAACATAAGTACCGTTTGCCCCCTGTACCGACAGCTCCCGTATCCTTTGCAGAATATCGTTTGCCTGCCTTAAATACGCGTCGATTTCATTGTAATGCTCCTTCGCGTAAAGGGTGTTTTTTTCAAACCGTTCAAGCCGGGCAAGGTAGGATTCGTAGCGCACCGCGTGGGAAACCGCCAGGGGATCGTCCCTTGGGACGAGAATTTTTTTTTGCCCCGCCATCTTGTTCTGAATATCCGACAGCCCCTCTTCCTGACGCCTCAGGTAGAACTGCATATCGTTATTCGGCATGTCCGTAGAAACCCGTCTCATAGCATCCTCCTAAAAAACCGCGCGCGTCACACTCCCATCCGGTTGATCAGCGTGTCATAGAGCGAGTTGACCGTGGTAATAAACCTTGCCGCAGCATTGTAGCCGTGCTGGTACTTGATCATCGCCGCAAGCTCCTCGTCGATATTTACCCCGGAAACAGAATCCCGCATATCCTTGAGCTGCTTCATAATAAGGTTCTCCGTCGCCAGGGCTTCCCGGCTCTGCTCGCCGAGCATGCCGATCCTGCCCACGGCATCGGCGAAATAGTCGTCGAAAGTGCCGAGCCGCCCCACCATTACGGCGTTGTTCCTGATCGCGGCCACCGCCAGGGCCGCCTCGCCGTTCCCGGGATTCGCCGGGCGGCCGTTTTCGCCAAAACCCGAGGCCACGGACGCGGGGTCTTTCAGGACAGCCCTGTTCACCTCGATCCAGCCGGAAGGGTGGGCTGTAGGCGCCACGGCCCAGTCCTGGGCGCCGCCGGCCAGTGCCGCCACCGCGTCGGGGCCGGCCCAGTCGTAGGCGTTTTCCGCGCCCGATCCGTTGAGCAGGCCCGCGTAACCGGCAAGGAAATATCCGGAATCTTCCACGTGGCGTATCACGAAATCCGGGTTGCCTCCGGGCGCGATGGAACCTTCGGCGGTGGTGCCCTTGAGGGAGAGAAAGCCGCTGCGGTTAAGCCGGGCGACAACCTCCGCCCCAGCGTTGTTGATCCGCCCGATCACGTCCTGCACCGTGTCGGTAGGGTAGTAGGGAACCGCCACATTGCCGTCCGCGCCGGAAAGGGTGATAGTTCCTTCAAGCCCGATCTGGGCCCTCATCTCAAGCGCGTTGGTCCCGTTCATGCGGAAAATATAACTGGAATCGTACTCGCCGTCCCCGTCGCGGTCGTAGTTGCCGTTTACATTGGTTACAAAGGGATGCTCGGTAAAGAAATCGAGGCCCGTGGAGCCGCTTATCCCGTACCCTTCCCGGTGGACCTCGTTTACCAGATCGATAAAATTCATGGTCATGTTGTCCAGGGTCTGAATCTCGCCCTGGATGGTCTGGTCCCGCAGATCCAGCAGGGCCGCGAGGCTCCCGTCGCGGAAGCGGGCCTCGTCCCCGGTCTCGCGCCAGACGATCCGCGAATAGCCCTCGGTCTCGGTGCCCGGCTCCAGATCGAAGCTGCGGCCCACCTGGCCCTGTACCAGGATAAAGCCCGCCGTGTGGACCATAAACTCGTCGGGGTCCCGGCTGTCAACAGTCACGTCGATAATCGAGGAAAGCCGGTCGACCAGCAGATCCCGCCTGTCCATCAGGTCGTTGGGATTGTCCCCCTGCCCCTGGATCCGCTGGATGTCGCGGTTAAGGCCCGCGATTTCCCGGGAAAGCTCGTTCACCCGCCTTACCGTAAGCTGGATGTCTTCCTCGACCATATCCTGAAGCCCTTTAAGGGCCTTGAAGCGCTCGTGAATCCCGTCAATCAGGGTCTTGCCCCTCTCCAGCACGGCGGTTCTCGGGGCCGTATCGGCGGGGTATATCGAAAGCTCCTGCCAGGCGTCCCAAAAAGCGTCCATCTTTCCCCTGATGGAGCTGTCCCCCACCTCCAGATACGCCTGTTCCATCATACGTATGTAGGGATCCCGTGCGGTCCAGTACCCCTCCCCGCCCGCCTGGGCTATGATCCTCTTGTCCAGAAGCTGGTCCCGCATCCGCTCGATACGGCTGACGATGGTCCCCTGCCCTATCTGCCCCGGCGTTTCCTCCCGGTTCAGCCCGGGCAGATAAATCGGCTCAAACGCGGAAAGCTCCACCCGTTGCCGGGAATAGCCTTCGTTGCTGGCATTGGTCAGGTTGTGCCCGGTTATGGTCAAAGCCTGCTGGTGGGCGACCACCCCCCGCTTGCCGATTTCAATCCCCATAAAGGTCGATGTCATGGTATCCCCCTATAGCCCGCAGGCTCCGAAACGCCGGTCCCCTAAAATTGCCGGTCCAGGACCATGCTCCGCATGTCCGCGTGAATCTGCCCGCCCCGCCTCGTGTAGAGCTTTCCCCGCCTGTCGGGGAAGGCCGCGGATATAAAATCGGAAACAATGCCGCGGACCCCGTTAAGATAATTCATCAGGGCGCTGTTTTCGATGCCCACCCTGAAAATAGCCAGCTTGAGGCCGCGGTAAAGCCCGGCGAGAGTCTGCCGTTCTTCGGCGGGAAGCCGCGCCGCCAGGGCGTAAAAGCCGACGTCTTTGGCAAAGTCCGCCCCGCCCTCCCCGTCCTCTCCGGCCAGGGCCGCGAAAGCCGCCTCCCGTTCCTGTTCCAGCGCCTCGAATTCCGCCCCGCTCCGGGCCAGCTCCTCCATGAGAAGCTCGAAATCCGTCCAGGCGCGGCCTTCTACCGCCCTGCGGACCATTACCACCATCGCGCGAATTTTATCCGCCAATTCAGTTTCCGCGCCCAAAACCGAAACGCATCTGCCGTATTCAACCCGCATATACCCCTCCGGCCCGCCTGTACTTGCCGGGCCAACATACCGCCGCCATCATGGTAAGCCTCTAATAGATTATCGGTATCCGGCGGGGATGGTTTAGGCAAATCCTTGACTTTGGAACCCTTGCGCGGTATCCTCTGCAACAGGCCGCCCGGAATTGCGCCGGGAATTGCCGAACGCCTTTTTGTTTTGGAGGAACCATGAACAGCGAGCTTTGGAACAGGGCAAAGGCCTTCCACGGCCATGAATGCCCCGGCCTCGCCATCGGCGTGAAAGCCTGCGAGGCGGCAATGGAACGCCTGGGCATAGGCCGCGCCAGCGACGAGGAAGCGCTGTGCGTCGCGGAGAATGACGCCTGCGGGGTGGACGCGGTACAGGCCATACTGGGCTGTACCGTGGGAAAGGGATCGCTGATCTTCCGCAATACCGGCAAACAGGTTTTCACTTTTGTAAACCGCGACACCGGCCAGGCCGTCAGGCTCTACCTCAAGGCAAGAAGGGACAAGGATACGGATCGCGGCGTCTGGCAGCAGTACCTTCTGGACGCCCCGCCGGAAGAAATTTTCGAATTCAGCGCCCCGCAGTTCGAAATCCCCGAGACCGCGCGTATCTTCCCCTCGGTCCCCTGCGATATCTGCGGGGAGTACGCCGCAGAACACCGGATACGGCTCCAGGAGGGGAAGAAGGTCTGCATGGACTGTTTCCGCCGGTACAGCCGGGGCTGGGGAAACGGGTAAGGCTGCTCAAGGCTGTTCCAAAACCGAAGAAGCTGTTTGGGAACCGAAATTTCCGGACAACTCTAATATTCAAACCGCAGCCCGGCGGTGATGTTGAGCCCCGGCATGGGGTAGCGGTTGTACGATTCGTAACTCTGGTTGAGCAGATTGCGCAGCGCCGTGTATACCCGGAAATGCCCCCCTATTTTCTGACTCACGCTGACATTGAGGAGCAGGTACGGCGCAAGTTCGATAAGATTGGTCGGGCTGTAATACCGCAGGCTTTCGTAGTGCCCCGACAGGGTAACGGACCCCGAACCCCAGGAAACGTCAAGCGACGCGCCGATGGTGTGCATAGGCTGGTAGGGGATGCGTTTCCCGTCCTCCCATGAGTAGCCATAGCTTAACAGATATGTCAGCAAATACTGGTACGATGCGGAGGGGCTTATCTTTTGTACCGGCCCCCAGGAAACGTTAAAACCTGTCTTTAGCCGTAAATCCAGCCCGAATAGCGCCGCCTCGCCGATATTCGTCGGCTCCCAGCTCCCATCCCACGACTTGTGCCAATGAATCGAATCATTTGTATACTGGGCAAAGACCGTGCCTTCCGCCGCAAGCGTTTCCCGCCAATGGTACTCCGCGACAATATCCGCACCCCACCCGTCTTCGGGGCGCAGTTCGGGGTTCCCGTGGTAACCCCCTCCCGCCCAGTAAAGATCGTCAAAATCGGGAAACTTGAAACTCCGGAAATAGTTGTTTTTGAAAACAAGAAAATCCGCC
>JAIRRR010000294.1 GCA_031255875.1 Treponema sp. | reverse complement strand
GGAATCCACGCCCGCCGGTTTCTGGATAACCGCGCGCGGCTGCTCGGGCAGGCGGAAACGCTGATGAGCGAAACCCCCGTCAGCCTTTGCGCGTTCGACGCGGACAGCTTCGGCCGTTTCTGGTACGAAGGCCCGGTCTTTCTGGAAACCCTGTTCAGGGAGGCGGCGGGGCGGGAGGGGCTCCAGTTTATGAACCCCCAGGAATACCTGTTCAAGCAGGATATACAGAAAATGGAAACCGTCATGCCTGAATTTTCTTCCTGGGGGGCCAACGGCTATGCCGAGATGTGGCTGGACGCTTCCAATGACTGGATGTACCGGCACGTGATCCGCTCCCTTGACCGGATGGTGGAACTCGCGGAACGCTTTCCCAACGACTCGGGCCTTAAGGAGCGGGCCCTGAACCAGGCGGCGCGGGAGATACTCCTGGTGCAGTCTTCGGATTGGCCCAAGATGCTCTACAGCCAGGAATCCCCGGATTTTGCCCGGAACCAGATTGAGGCGGGCCTGCGGAATTTTACAACTATCTACGAAGCCCTGGGGAGCAATTATATCAGCACCGAATGGCTGACCGGCCTTGAACGGCGGCATTACCTTTTCCCCAATATCAATTACCGGGTTTTTAGAAGGAAAACATAGTTTGAATACCGCAAACGGGTTTGTGTTTGACGTTTCTTTTTTTATCCTGGGGGCCCTGCTCCTGTTTTGTATTGCGGGCCTGGGAGCCGCCCTCCGCGGCATAATCCTGGCAATAGCCGAAAACGCGAGGGCCCGGGTGGAAGCCGCCGCTTTGATCAGCGGGGACATGATGCCTGCGGAAAAGAAAAAGCGGGCTACCATACGCCTTAAAAAACGCGGCATCGGCCTTTACCCGAAACTTGCATTTTTTACCATAATATTGATTCTGCTGGTACTGCTCATGGTTTCCGTGCCCCTCTACATCAGGATGACCGTGACCCAGCGGGAAACCCTGTTCGGCAGCCTTAAAGAACGGGTAGAAGTGCTGCTGCTGGGCCTTGACGACAGCGTGAACAATTTTTTTACCAGCGGCAGCCTTGAGAATCCGGATCTGCTGCTCCGGAAAATTTCCGCCGTTTCGGAGGCGCAATACGTCACCATAACCGGCTACAGCCCCGCAACCCCTATTTTTGACGATCTGGTCCTGGCCACAAACGATCCCGATATACTGAGCAAGATAGACACACCCGAACTCCGGCCGGGCGTTTCCCGGCTTACCGACGCGCTAAGCCCCCGGCTGGAGCAAATCGCCGCCGAACTCAACCGGCAGGCCAAGGCCGAAATCGGCAGCCTGCTCGGCAATATCGCGGAGCTGAACCGGCAGGCGGCGGCCCTCCGCAGCGACGGGCTAAGCGGCGCCCGGCTTCAGGATATCCGGCAGAACGTCCGGGAGCTGGAAAACCAGCTGAACGAAAGGCTCGACAGGATCGACCAGGAAATAGGTTCCGAGCCGGCCTATTTTTCCGAAGGCATAAGCGGCGCGGACACCAGGCGTCTGATCAGGGCGGGCCGGGATCGGCCCGGCGCTTCCGGCAGCACTTTTATCTTCTACAAGCCCGTCATGTACCGGCAGGGCAGCGAGGATTACTATGTCCGCTGCCTTATCCGGCTTGAAGTTTCCATCGATTCTATCCTGGACGAGATTGCCAGGGGCCAGCGCAGCCTTTTGACGATGATCCTGTTAGTCGCCGGCATCGTCCAGATTATCGGGGCAATCGGCGCCCTCTTTCTCTCCACCTGGATTATCCGGCCTGTCGGCAAGCTTGTCGGTTTTGTCGAGCTTATCAGGGATACCGAGGACAAGTCCAGGCTCGACGGGGCGGAAATAAAGATCGATTCCAGGGACGAACTGGCAGTCCTCGGCGATACGATCAACGAAATGGCATCGGGGCTTGCCAGGGCCGCGCAGGCTTCCCGGGATCTTACCATAGGCAAAGAACTACAGAAGAAATTTATCCCCCTTGAAACAGACAAGGACGGGAACAAACTCAGTTCCGGCTTTAAAGACAGCCCCCGCGCCCAGTTCTACGGCTACTACGAAGGCGCGAAGGGCATATCCGGGGATTATTTTGACTACCTCGATCTGGACGACCGGTATTTTGCGATTATAAAGTGCGACGTGGCGGGCAAGGGGATCCCGGCGGCGCTTATCATGATCCAGGTAGCCACCATGTTTCTCAACCACTTCAAAAACTGGACATCGATAGAAAAGGGGCAGCATATTGAGGAGCTGGTCTACCAGATAAACGATTTTATCGAGGCGCTGGGCTTCGAGGGCCGCTTCGCCGCCTTTACCCTGTGCCTCTTCGATTCCAAAACAGGATTACTGCGTTTCTGCAACGCGGGGGACAATATCATTCACTACTACGACAATTCCGCCGGGAGGATGAAGACCGTAAAATTAAAGGAAACCCCGGCGGTCGGCGTACTCCCAAACTTCCTCGTGGAAAGCAAGGGCGGCTACCCTGTCCAGACCATGACTCTGGATCACGGGGACATACTCTTTCTCTACACCGACGGCTTCGAGGAGGCCCGGCGCAAATTCCGGGATTCTTCCTTTAACGAGATCGTCTGCGGGGAAGGCGGCGTCCCGGCCAACACCCCCCACGGCAACCATCTGGCGGGCCAGGGGAGCGAGGAATTGGGGAAAAAACGGGTGGAGGAGATCATCAACGCGGTCATGAACCGGGGGACATACTCCCTGTACAAATACCACAATGCCGAGGGGGAGCAGGCGCTGCGGTTCGATTTCGCCGCCTGCGAGGGGACAATGGAAGAGGCCGTGAGCGCGCTGGTCTCGGTAGAGAAAATATTCCGCATCTACAAACACCCCGCCGCAGGGGAAGAAGACCGGGTGCCTGTGGACCGCAAGGTGGACGAATTCCTCAAGGGCCACTTCCTCCAGTACCGGACTTACTGCACCAAAAGCAAGGCCGCCGGGGAAAATAGCGCCTATCTGTATTATACTCATGTTAGGGAAGATCCCCAATACGACGATCTTACCATTGTCGGAATAAAGCGGAAATAGGGAGAGTTTATGACATTTGGCGAAAGAATGAAGGAAATTCTGGAACAGGGGGCGGCCATCTCAAAAGACCTGGCTTCCAAGGCCGGAGAGAAAGCCCAGGACTGGAGCGAGAAGGGCTACCAGGCTTCCAGGGAATTTATCAACAAGGCGGGGGCCAAGGCCCAGGACCTGGGGGAGCGCGGCGTGCTGATGCTGGAGATCCGCCAGCTTGAGGGCCGCGCCCAGAAACTTATATCCCGGCTCGGCTCCGAAGCCTACTCGATGTTTGCCGAAAAAAGCGCTTCCCAGATCAGCGCGGACGAGCCCGCGATCAGCGCCATTCTTGCGGAGCTGGCCGGTATCCGGGAATCCGTTGAAAAGCGCGAGGCGGATCTTAAGGGCAGATGAGCCTGTCCCGCCGGACCGGCTGCCCGTGTCGGCCGGGCCCTTGACCGGGCCCGGACAATTACCGTCGGGAAGGGCTTTCCCAGGCTTCAGTCGTGTTTCTGGGAAAGCCCGAGCGCCTCTTCCAACTGCCGCTTTGGGTCGCCCTTGCCGCTGAGCGTCTTTGCCGCCGCGATAAAGGCGCGGAGGTCGCGGCCCGACTTTTCGTAGAGTTCCTCGTAAAAAGCGGATTCCCCGTAGTACAGGCGGTAGAGTTCCAGATACGCGTTGTTTACCTTTATCTTTGAAAAGCCCCGGTAATTGTCTTGCCGGAAGCGGCTTTCATATTCCGCCTCGAAACGTTCCTGGGCCGCGATGATAATCGCCTCCTTACGTCCGAGCTTTTCCTCCGGCCCGGCGTTCCCCTGGTAAACGGCCTCAAGCTCCGCAATCAAGCCCCGGATAAAATCCAGGAACGCCGCGCTGTCCGCCCTGCCGTCGGCCATGGCCCGGTACTCCTCCGATTCCTCCCCGAAGCGGCTTATTATGTAGAGGCGCGACCCCTCGCGGCCGACAAATTCGGCAAGCTCCTCGTTAAACTGGGACTGTCCCTTGAGGTAAACCGTGGCGTGGAGCAGCTCGTGTATCAGAAGTTCCGCCATCCGGCCGGCCGGGTAATCCCGCATATAGGAGTAGAGGGGGTCCCTGAACCAGCCCAGGGTGCTGAAGGCGTCCACCCCGCGAATCCACACGTCAAGGCCCTTTTTGGCGAGCTTTTCGGCCTCTTTCCGGGCGTCGGCCGGATCGAAGAAGCCCTTGTACGGCACCTTGCCCACAACCGGGAACCACCATTCATGGCGGGAAAAGGAATCCCGGGCCGACGCCGAAACGACCGCTGCGAGGTAGTCCCGGTCGATTTGCACGTAGCGGGTGTAGTTTTTTGTTTCCCTGAGCCCCAATTCCCCGGTGGCAAAGGCGCGTATGTCCCGGACCCGTTCCGCGAAAGCCCGGTCCCGCTCCGCCTCCCCGGGTTCCGCGCCGCTTCCGGGCGATTCCAGCGTTTCAAGCGGCACGGCCCGCCCAAGGTAGCCCAGCATGGCGGTCCCCTGCCTGAGGGTATAGCAGCCGGAAAAAAGCGCCATCCCCCCGAAAAGAAAGGCGAGCGATAAAAACAGCGGGATAAGCGGGCCAATCCCGCCGGGAATGAATTTCATGGTTCAAGTATAGCACATTTGGGCGTGCCGGGGGGGTAGCGGAAGGCTTGCTCCGGCCGCAGGCCCTCCGCAAGCCTTTTCGGAGTTTTGCGGCGGAGCGGTTTGTTGCAAAACTCCACAACTAAGCGGAGCAAGGCTGGAGCGTAGGGGGGCCGGAAAGCGGCCTTGCCATGAGGCGGCCGCCGTTTGGTAACAGGCCCCCCTCCCCTGCCGGACTGCCTCCGTTGAACAGTTTTCAGCAATGGGGTACATTTAAGGCAGGCATTGGGGAAGCTCCGGAAGCCCCGGCTGGATTCCCAATAATTTGCGAGGTTTGCATGAAGGCGGTTGAACTGGAAAAGGCTTACGATCCCAAGAGTTTCGAGGACCGGATCTACGCCCTCTGGAAGGAAAGCGGGGCGTTCAAGCCTAAAGACGACGCGGGCGCGAAGCCCTACGTGATCGTTATCCCGCCGCCCAATGTAACCGGGGTGCTCCACCTGGGGCACGGACTGAATATCAGCTTGCAGGATATTATTATCCGCTTCCACCGCATGAAGGGGGAGCGGGTTCTCTGGGTGCCGGGCACGGACCACGCGGGGATAGCTACCCAGCATGTGGTGGAGAAGAAGCTGCGGGCAAGGGGCCTGAGCCGCGATGATTTGGGGCGGGGAAAATTTGTCGAAGAAACCTGGAAGGTAAAAGAAGAACACCACGCCGTTATCTCGGAGCAGATTGCCCGCATGGGGGCGAGCGTTGACTGGGAACGGGAGCGTTTTACCCTGGACGAGGGGCTTTCCCGGGCGGTGCGGGAAGTGTTCGTTACGCTTTACGAGCGGGATTTGCTTTACAAGGGCAGCTACCTGGTGAACTGGTGCGCTTCCTGCGGGACCGCCCTGTCGGACGACGAGGTGGAGCACGAGGAGAGGCCCGGGAAAATGTACTACCTGCGCTACCCGCGCGCGGACGGGGAGGGCGATATTGTAATTGCCACTACGCGGCCCGAAACGCTTCTGGGGGACACGGCGGTGGCGGTACACCCCGATGACCCGCGCTACGCCGGCCTGGTCGGAAAGGAAGTGCTCCTGCCGCTTACGGGCCGGAAGATCCCGGTGATTGCCGACAGCTACGTTGACCGCGAGTTCGGCACCGGGGCGCTCAAGATAACACCGGCCCACGATATCAACGACTGGGAACTGGGAAAGCGGCACGGCCTGCCGGCGATCGGCGTGCTCGCGCCGGACGGCAGGCTCAACGACAAGGCGCCGGAAAAGTACCGGGGCCTAAGCGTCGCCCGGGCCAGGGACGCCGTTGTCGAAGATCTCAGGGCCGGATCTTTCCTGGTCAGGGAAGCCGATATTACCCATTCGCTGGGGCACTGCTACCGCTGCCATACCGTGATCGAGCCCTTTCTTTCGGAACAGTGGTTCGTGCGGATGAAGCCCCTGGCGGAAAAAGCCCTGGATGCCTGGCGGCGCGGGGAAATTGTCTTTTACCCGAAAAAATGGGAGAATACCTACCGGCACTGGCTCAGCAATATCCGGGACTGGTGCGTCAGCCGGCAGCTCTGGTGGGGCCACCGCATCCCGGCCTGGTACTGCGCGGGCTGCGGCGGAATATTTGTTTCCCGCGAGGATCTTTCCTCGTGCCCGTCCTGCGGTTCGGGAGGTATCGTGCAGGATCCGGATGTGCTTGACACCTGGTTTTCAAGCTGGCTCTGGCCTTTCAGCACCCTGGGCTGGGA
>JAIRRR010000075.1 GCA_031255875.1 Treponema sp. | reverse complement strand
TAGCGCAAAGTCCCCAGGGGAAGCAGCACGTCGTTGGTAAAAAAAGAAATTAGAGAAATAAAAATACCCACGGCAATGGCCGGCAGAAAGATATTGCGGTAGGAAAGGCCCGACGACAGCATTACCAGTATCTCGTTATCCGACGACAGCCTGCCTATGGACATGAGGGTCCCGACCAGCGCGGCAAACGGGGCGGCCATGGCGATGATGGACGGGAGCGCGTAAACCACAAGGAGCGCTACCTGAAAGGGCGGGACTTTTTTGGACAGGATTTCCTTTGCCATAAGAAGAAGCTGGTTTACGAAAAATATAAAAAAGAAAAAAAGAAAGGCAACGAAGAACGCGAACAGCGTTTCCCTTACAATATACTTGAACATCGTCAGGGAAACCGAGCGACTAAGGTCCGGAACAGTTGTAGTCTTCATTATTCCTGCGGAACCAAACCCTCCCCCATAAAGAAACCGGGGCAGGCCCCGGGCTTGCGGGCCGCGCCTTCCGGGCACGCCCGTTAATCGAGATTTTTTGCCTATATAGGCAAAAAACCCACAGATGCAACAGTCTGCCGGCGCGCCCGGTTTCCAAACCTTTCCCGCTTCCCTGAAACAGCGCCGATCCGCGCCCCTGGCGCGCGCAGGCCGGCTTTTTATCAGCGCCTGGGGCGGTCGTTTCTCGGCCGGCCGCCGCCCTGGCTTTCCCCGGCGGGATCAATGGCGTCGATATACGACAGGTTGAGCCTGCCCATCTTGTCGATTTCCAGAAGTTTTACAGGAATCTCCTGCCCTTCTTTCAGCACGTCCGTTACCTGGGCGATACGCTGCCGGGAAAGTTTGGAGATGTGCACCAGCCCTTCCTTGCCGGGAAGTATTTCCACAAAGGCGCCGAAATCCATGATGCGCTTTACCTGGCCCTGGTACACCAGCCCCACCTCGGGGTCCGATACGATGCCGTTAACGGCGGTCCTGGCGTCTTCCGCGTCTTTGGCGTTTTTCCCGTAAATAGTAACCGTGCCGTCGTCATCGGTGTTGATCTTCACGCTGTACTGCTCGCAGAGGGCCTTGACGTTCTTCCCCCCGGGGCCGATAAGGGCGCCGATCTTGTCGGTGTCGATACGCAGCGTCACTATCTTGGGCGCGTACTCGCTTATCTCGGCGGTCGGCTTGTCGATGGTTTTGTTCATGATGGACAGAATGTGGAGCCTGCCCCTCCTGGCCTGGTCCAGGGCCTTGCGCATCACTTCCGGGCTTACCCCGGCGATCTTGATGTCCATCTGGAAGCCGGTAATGCCGTCCTCAGTGCCCGCGACTTTGAAGTCCATGTCGCCCAGGTGATCTTCCTCGCCCAGGATGTCCGACAGCACCGCGTAGCGGTCGTCCGGCCCGCCTTTCCCCTCGGTGATAAGGCCCATCGCGATACCGGCCACGGGCTTCTTCATGGGGACGCCGGCATGGAGCATGGAAAGCGTGCCGCCGCAGACCGAGGCCATGGAAGAAGATCCGTTGGATTCCATGATCTCCGATACGACGCGGACGGTATAGGGAAATTCTTCCTTGGAGGGGACCATGGCCTCAAGCGAGCGGCGGGCAAGATTCCCGTGGCCGATCTCCCGGCGGCCGGTCCCCATGCGCCCGACTTCTCCCACCGAATAGGGGGGGAAATTGTAATGGAGGATAAAGTTCTCCCGCTTGTCCCCCTCAATATCGTCGAATATCTGTTCGTCTACAACAGTACCGTGGGTGGTCGCCACCAGGGCCTGGGTTTCGCCCCGGGTAAAAAGCGCCGACCCGTGGGTCCTGGGCAGCACCCCGACCTCGCAGCTAATGTCCCGGATATCCTCGGTCCCCCGGCCGTCAACGCGCAGCCCCTTGTCCAGGATCGAGGAACGGAGAATTTCGTACTCCATCTCCTCGAAAAGGGCGTTGAAAAGTTTCTTCTGGTTTTCATCCTCAAGCTGGGCGGCGTACCGGGACGCAAGGTCCGACTTGACTTTGCCCATGGCCTCGCGCCGTTCGTGCTTGCCCTTGACAAAGCAGGCGGTTTCCAGGGCGGGCATGGCGGCGGAACGGATGGCCGCGGCATTTTCCAGCGAACAGCCTGGCTCCGTAAGGGGGAGTTTCTCCCTGCCCGACAGCTCCCGAAGCTTTTCCTGCAAGAGGCAAAGATCGGCGATTACCTTGTGGGCCTTTTCAAGCGCGGCGACCATCAGATCCTCGCTGACCTCCGCCGCGCCGCCTTCTACCATGGTTATCCCGTCTTTGGTCCCGGCAACAATGATCTCAAGGCGGGATTTTTCAACCTGCGCATAGGTAGGGTTGATGATAAGATCGTCCCCCAGGGCGCAGACCCGTACCCCCGCGATGGGGCCGTTAAAGGGTATGTCAGAAATATGGACCGCCGCGGAAGCGGCAATGATGGCCAAAATATCCGGGGGGTTTACCTGGTCGGCGGAAACGGTGGTGGGCACTACCTGGATTTCCCTGCCGAAACTCTTTTCAAAGAGCGGCCTCATCGGCCGGTCGATGAGCCGGGAAACCAGGATCTCCTTGTCCTTGGGGCGGCCCTCCCTTTTGATAAAACCGCCGGGGATTTTCCCGGCCGCGTAGTATTTCTCGTTGTAGTCCACGGTAAGCGGGACATAATCAAGGCCTTCCACGGATTCCGCGGACGAACAAACCGTGGCGATTACCGCGGAACCGCCGTATTGGGCAAACACCGCGCCATTGGCCTGTTTCGCGATTCTGCCGGTTTCCAGGACCAGATCCTGGCCGGCTATCTGATAACTTACTCTTTGTACCATTTTTTCCTTTTCGCGCTATTTGCGCAGGCCCAATTCCTTGATCAGGGACCGGTATTTTTCGAGATTCGTCCGCTGCAAATACTTCAACAGGCGGCGGCGCTTTCCTACCAGAATCAATAAACCCCGCTGGCTGGATTTATCTTTTTTGAACTGCTTGCAGTGCCCCGTAAGCTGGTTAATCCGCTCGGTCAGCAGCGCAACCTGGACTTCCGACGCGCCGGTATCTTTCCCGCTTTTGCCGAACTTTGCCACAATGGAAGCCGCTTGATCTTTAGTCAAAGCCATGTATTATACTCCTTAAAAACCCGGATGATGCCCGAATAGGGGCGGAAGGCCTATACAAGGCCCCGGAACAGGCTCCAAATCCGATATTTCGGAACCCTTTAGATAAATTCAATACGGCAGGGCGTTTCCCCTTCCCCGGTCCGGGGAACAAGAATGCCGTCTTTTGAAACAACGACAACGGCCTCTGCCGCGCCGGCCTTTCCCTTGCAGCGCAGCAGCGCCGGATAGGCCCCCGGCCCGGGCATAATGCGGCGCAGCGGGGCCGTCCGGTAGAAACTGCCGCCCTCGCGGCGTTCCCCGGCAACGGGCGAAAGGTCGAACTCGACGTTTCTGCCCAAAAGCCGCGCCGCAGCGGAAAAATCCCCGGCGGCTATGGCGCTCCGTATCCGGCTTGAGCTGACCGGGCAGCCGCCTTCGAGCACCGGTCGGACCACATCGACGGGGATTCCGGCCCTGCGGTAAAGCGCCTCCAGGCGCGCCGCGTCGGCAGCCCCCCGGTAGCCGCAGCGGAAATTGCTCCCCACGGCGACAAAACCCGGGCAGAGGCGATTCCGCACAAGGCCGAGGAATTCCCTCCCGCTAATTCTACTGAAATTTTCGGAAAAGTCAATCAGGACAACCTGGGCCACGGAAAGGCGCTCAAAGATCGCGAGCTTCTGGCCCAGGCTGAGAATGTCCCCCGTAAAGTCTTTTTTCCCGAGGAATTCCTTGGGGTTTTTCCTGAACGTGATGATCGTGGAAACAAGTTCCGCGTTTTTCGCGGTGATTCTCCTGACAAGCTCCTGATGGCCCCGGTGGATTCCGTCGAAAACCCCGATGCTGAGCGCGGAAGGCCGGAGGGGCGCTTCCGCCGCCGCCAAAGCGGGCCATTCAACCACGCGCATAGACGTACCCGTAAGCCCAGCGGCCGCCTTCCCGGGTGATCACCGCGATAAAATTGCCGCCCTCGTCAAAAATTCCGGCGGCGTTCCCGGCTGCTTCCGAAACCGGCAGCCCCGTCCCGCCGGGAAAACGCAGGCGGCCCAGCAGGGGCGCGAGGGGCCTGCCCCGGGCAAGGGACGCGGCGGCCTCCCCGTCGGCCTCAAGGACCGGCAGTTTCAGCGCCCGGAAGACCGCGGGGCTTATGGGCTTCAGGGCCCCCGCGCTTAAATTTTCCGGCAGCACGGCGTCTTCAAGCCTGAACAGGGAAACCCCCGTGCGCCTCAGGCCCGCAAGGTGGGCGCGGGAGCCGGCTTCCAGCGCCAGGTCGCGGGCCAGCGAGCGGATATAGGCGCCCTTTGAGCAGTGGACCTCGATTTGGGCAAAAGGCGGGTCCCAGGACACAAGCTCCAGGCCGTAAATCGCCACCGGCCTCTTTTCCGGCTCCACCCGGACGCCGGACCGCGCCAGCTCGTAAGAGCGGACGCCGTCCACATGGATGGCCGAATAGGCGGGAGGCGCCTGGAGTATATTCCCCCGGAATTTCAGGAGGGCCTCTTCCACGGCCTCCCGTTCCGGCAGGGGGGCCTCGGCGACCGCTTCCCCTTCCGGGTCAAGCGTGGCGGTTTCAAGCCCGAAGCGGACGCGGGCCGAGTAGCGTTTGTCGCAGCAGGAAAACCAGGGGGCGAGTTTTGCCGCCCGGCCGACCAGAATCAGGAGCAGGCCCGACGCGAATTTATCAAGGGTGCCGGTATGCCCGACCTTGCCGGTAGAGAAAATTTTCTTTACCTGATTCAACGACTGAAAGGAGGTAACGCCCGGCTGTTTGTCAAGCGCCACCAGCCCTGAAAAACCCGGCTCGCTACGTTCCCTCATTGCGGGACAGTTCCTCGATTTTTTTAATCAGATCAAAAGCCTCCCGGAATCCGGCGTCCTCGAAGAAACGCAGTTTCGGCGTCTGCCGTAGGCGGATTTCCCGGGCAAGCTGCGACTGGATAAAACCCGCCGCGTTTTGCAGGCCCGCAATGCCCGCCGAAAGCGATTTGGAAGATTTGAAACTCGATACATACACGTCGGCAAAGGAAAGATCGCGGGATACCTCGACCCGGGTCACCGACAGGAAACTGTCAACACGCGGATCTTTGATCTTCCCCTGCACAATCAGGGCGCCGAGCTTTTCCTGCATCAGATGCCCTACCCGTTCAATCCTGCGTTCGCCCATTTTATGCCAGCTTGCGGGCGACCTCTACAATCTCGAACACCTCGAGCTGATCCCCTACCTGGATGCCGTCGAAACCGTCAATGCCCAGGCCGCATTCATAACCCGCGGCCACTTCCCGGGCGTCGTCCTTGAAGCGGCGCAGGGACGCTATCCTGCCGGTGTAGATGACGATGTCTTCCCGGATAACGTTGACGCTGGCGCTGCGCTTGACCGTGCCGGTAAGGACGTAACAGCCCGCGATCGTACCGGCCTTGGGCACCTTGAAGGTGTTCCGCACCTCCACGGTGGCGATAACTTCCTCCCTGGTGTCGGGCTTGAGCATCCCCTCCATGGCCTGCTGAATCTCTTCTACCGCCTTGTAGATGACATTGTACTTGCGTATGTCCACCTTTTCCTGATCCGCGAGCAGTTTTGCCTTGGGCACCGGCCGCACGTTGAAGCCGATGATGATGGCGTTGGACGCGATGGCCAGATCGACATCCCCCTCGTTGATCGCGCCGGGAAGGGCCTGGATAACGTGGAGCCGCACTTCGGCGGTGGAAAGCTTTTCCAGGCTGGAACGGAGGGCTTCTGCGGAACCCTGCACGTCGGCCTTGATGATAACCTTGAGTTCCTGGACAGACCCTTCGTTGATCGTATCGCGGAGATTGTCCAGGGTGATCTTCCTGATATTCTTGGCGTCCTCGAAACGCTTGAGCTCCTGCCGCTTCGCGGAAATCCCCCGGGCCACTTTTTCATCGTCCACTACCTGGAGCGGCTCCCCGGCATTGGGGCCCCCTTCGAAGCCCAGCACTTCCACGGGCATCGAAGGCGTGGCCTCGGTAACCTTTTCCCCCTTGTCGTTGAAAAGCGCCCTCACCTTTCCGGGCCATATACCGGCCACGAAGGAATCGCCTATGCGGAGGGTGCCCCGCTCCACCAGTACCGTGGCGACAATGCCCCTGCCGTGATCGATCCGCGCTTCCAGGATCTTCCCCTCCGCGCTGTGGTCGTAATTCGCCTTCAGGTCGAGAATCTCCGCCTCCAGCAGTATCGCCTCTATCAGCTTGTCGATTCCTTCCTTTTTGAGGGCGGACAGCTCCACGAACATGGTCTGCCCCCCCCATGCCTCGGGGATAAGCTGGTGCTCGGAAAGCTGGGTCTTCACCCTGTCCGGATTGGCTTCCGGCTTGTCCATCTTATTCACGGCGACTATGATGGGCACATCCGCCTCTTTTGCGTGGTTGACGGCCTCCACGGTCTGGGGCATGACCCCGTCGTCGGCGGCGACGACCAGCACAACAATGTCGGTAACCTGGGCGCCCCTGGCCCTCATACGGGTGAACGCCTCGTGGCCGGGCGTGTCAAGGAAGGTGATGCTCCCCTGGGGGGTGTCCACCATGTAGGCGCCTATGTGCTGGGTAATGCCGCCGAATTCCCCGGCCACCACGTCCGCGCTGCGGATGGCGTCGAGCAGCTTGGTCTTGCCGTGATCGACGTGGCCCATTACGGTCACGACCGGCGGGCGGGGCGCGAGGGACGCGGCGTCGTCCGCCGCGCTTTCGATTACCGTTTCCTCGTAGAGGCTTACGATCTTTACATCCGCGCCGAATTCCGCAGCCAGGATCGTGGCTGTTTCCGCGTCTATCTGCTGGTTGATGGTAACCATCATGCCCATGCTCATGAGCTTTTGTATCAGGTCCGACGCCTTGAGGTTCATCTTTTTCGCAAGCTCGGACACGGATACGACTTCCATAATGTCGATTGTTTTGGGGACCGGATTGGCGGTCGCGGCTATTTTTTTCTTGGTCTGGAGGAGTTTTGCCTCCATCTCGTGTTCCCGGTGCTGGTAAACGGGTCTCTTGGCCTTGAATGTCTTTTTCGCCGGGCCTTTCCCGCCGCCGATCGGCGGGGATCCCGGGGGCGGCAGATTTCCCGCGCCCGGACGGGGGCTTCCCGGCCTGGGGGGGCCCCCGGGGCGCGGCCTTCCGGCAAAACCGCCCGGCCTGTTGCCGAAGCCCGGCGCGCCGGCCCTTCCGGGGCCGTACTGGCCGCCGAACCCGCCCGGCCTTCCGGGGCCGCCGGGGCGATCGCCGGCCCTGCCGGGAAAACCGCCTTCGCCGCCGGTCCGGTTCCCGACCGGCCGGCCTCCTACCCTGCCGGCCGCGGCCGAGGGGCGCTGCGTGAAAACAGCCGCGCCCTTGCCGTCGTCCCGCACGGGCCTGGGCCCGACCAGGCGGCCCCTTACCTTGCCCGCGGCAATGGCCGGGCGCTGGGTGGCGGGCAGCGAAACCGCTTTCCGTTCCCCGGCAGGCTGGGGGGCGCCGCCCCCTTCCGCCGGTTTTGCAACCTGCTTTGCCGCCTGCTGCCCGGCATCGGCTGCCGGGGCGGTGTCCGTTTTTGCCGCTGCGCCCTGCGCCTCAGCGGCTGTTTCCGCCGCTTCCGGGGAAACGGCGTCACGGGCTGCGGCGTCCTGGGGCTGGTCCTTGGGCGCGGCGTCGGCTTTGGCGCCGGTCCTGGCGATCACTACCTTGGGCTGAGGCCTCTTCACCGGTCCTGCCGCAGAGGGCGCGGGCGCGGCAGGCGCCCTCTTTTTAACGACGACGACTTTGCGGGGCTTTTCGGGCATATTTTTGCCGTTGCTGTCGGCCGCGCTTTTGCCGCCGGCGGGGGTTTCCCCTTCGCCTTTTTGCCGCTTGATAAGTTCTACTTTCGGTTTCTGGGTGCTATCTAATTCCTCAGCCATGATCCACCTTTGTGTTATGTGTGAACATCCAAAAACCCGTCCGGGTTTTTGACGCCGCCGCTATTCCTCATATTCAAAACTCAGCCCGACGCCGCAATTCGGGCAGTTCGTCATATCCAGGGTTATTTTCGCGCCGCATTCCGGGCATTCGTATTCCTCAAGCTCCCCGGCCTCCGCATCGGCTGTTTCCCCGGAAGCGGCCCACCCGGCTTCCTCCTGGGGCGCTTCCCCCGCACCCTCCGGCGCTTCGCCGGTATCCTCGTCTTCCTCGACAATTTCCACATATTCTTCGATAATTTTTCTTAAGCCGTCAAGCTGTTCCCCGGTAACCCCTTTGAGCGCGGCAACCTCGTCTTCGCCCAGGGCAAGGAAATCCTCGATGTATTCTATCTCGTTTTCCAGAAGCGCCTCGGCTATAGCCGTATCCACGCCCGGAAGCTCGGAAATGCGGGAGATTTCCTCCCCGTATTCGTCCGCGTCCCCGAAAAGCTCGGTTACCGCCCGCCGGGTCTCGGCGGAAATGTCCATTTCCTCGAACTGGGCGTCGGTTTTAACGTCGATGTTCCAGTCCACAAGCCGGTTGGCAAGCCTGACGTTGAGCCCCTGCTTGCCTATGGCCAGGGAAAGCTGGGATTCGGCAACGACCGCCAGGGCCTGGTGCTTGCTCTCGTCCAGAATGACCACATCCCGCACCTCGGCAGGCGACAGGGCGTTCTTGATAAAACGCCGGGGATCGGGATCGTATTTCAAAATGTCGATTTTTTCCCCTTCAAGCTCCCGGATCACCGCCTGGATACGCACCCCCTTGAGCCCCACGCAGGCGCCGACCGGATCCACGTCTTCCCGGTTGGAATAAACGGCCAGCTTGGTACGGTAGCCCGGCTCCCGGACTATCTTGTGTATCTCCACGGTTTTGTCGTATATCTCCGGAACCTCAAGCTCGAAGATTGCCCGCACAAAATCGGTATGCGTGCGGGACAGCACGATCTGGAGCCCGGCCGGGATCTTGTTGACCTCGGTGATGAGCGCCTTGATACGGTCGTTCACATGGTACACTTCCCGGGGCGACTGGTATTTCTTGGGGAGTATCCCCTCGATCTTGCCCAGATCGACGTAAATCGTGCCGTTCCTCTCCCGCTGGTAGTAGCCGATGATAATTTCCCCGACCTTGTCCTTGTATTCGGAATAGAGGCTGTCCTTCTGTATTTCCCGTATGGACTGGTGGGCGGTCTGCTTGGCGCTTTGCACCGAGCTCCGGTCGAAATCTTTCGGGTCAACCTCGATAAGCAGCTCGTCCCCGACTTCCGCCTCGGGGTCCAGCTCCCGGGCCTCCTCAAGGTCTATTTCCGAAACCGGATCGTAAACCCCGTCTACAATGATTTTTTTCGCGTGAATCGACACTTCCCGGTTGTCGTCGCTCCACCTGACTATGGCGTTGTCGGCGTTTCCAAACCGGCGCTTGTATGCCGCGACAAGGGTGTTTTCGATAGTCCTGAGAATCAGCTCCTCCGAAATTCCCCGATCGTGAATCAGCTGGTGAATCGCCTCCGACATATCCGTTCCCACGGCCCTATCCTCCCGTCATTACGCCAGCGGATCATTCGGCCGAATGATCCAGTTTTGCCTTGGCGATAATATTCAAATCCAAATCTATCGTTCCGCCCTTCCCCTGAAGGGTGATTTTTTCCGCGTCCGCCGCCCTCAGCACGCCGGATTCCCAGATGCCGGTATCGGTACGGTAGCACCGCAGCCCCCGGCCGATATAGTGGGCGAATTCGGCGCCGTCCTTGATAAGCCGCTCCACGCCCGGGGAGGAAACCTCCAGGTAAATATCCCCCCCGGGGAAGGCCAGTTCCAGCCGGGGGATTATGGCGCGGTGGACCCTGGAACAATCATCCACCCCAACGGCCCCGTGAGGCAAGCCCTCCCCGCCGCCGCCTTTATAGATAACCACCCGGATTTGGACGGAACCCCTGTGCCTGGAAACGTGCGCCTCCACAAGGGACAGGCCCAGGCCCCGGACTACAGGCTCAAGGGCGTCAAAAACCGGATCCGCTTCCCTGGGGGTATACTGCACGCAGCCTTCCTTGATAATAAAAAAGGGCCGCTCGAACGACCCTTTTTTTAATTGATCTACGAATGTCAACTAATATCCTAGGTTTTTTTGAAAAATATGTCAAGAGGCTTTACCGGGGGCCGTAGAGGGGGCGGCTTTACAGAGGGGTGTTAAAGGTGTAGCGTAAGGGGGCGGTTAATCCATGAAGACCAAATTCCCCCTGAAGCCCTTTGATTTCGCGGTGATAGGCGCGGCGGCCCTCCTTACGGCCTACTGCGCTTTCAGCGCTTACGCGGGGGCCCGGGAGGGCGGGCGCGTGCTTGTCCGGGGATCGGGGGGGCGCTGGATCTTCCCCCTGGACGCGGAGGAGACGGTAGAAGTGCCGGGGCCGCTTGGGGTGACGGTGGTGGAAATAAAGGACCTGCGCGTCCGGGTCGTTTCCTCGCCCTGCGCGAATCAGACCTGCGTCGCCTCGGGGCACATCGGTTCCGGCGGGCAGTGGACGGCCTGTCTCCCGAATGAAGTGCTTGTCGTGATAGAGGGTGGCGCCGGTGGGCCGGATGTCGATACCGGGACCTGGTAAGGGGGGAGGCGGCCGGGAACGCAGGGACATCGCGCTTCTGGGCGCGCTCTGCCTTTTCCTCTCCACTATCGAATACATGATTCCCAAACCGCTGCCTTTTCTGCGCATAGGCATCGCGAATCTGCCCCTCATGCTGGCGCTGGATATTTTCCCTTTCAACGCTTTCCTGCTGCTGGCCGCGATCAAGATTCTGGGGCAGGCCCTGGTAACCGGGACCCTGTTTTCCTATATCTTCCTCTTCTCGCTGGCCGGGACCCTGCTCTCGTCCGTTTCCATGTACGGCGCAAGGCGGCTTTTGGGGCCGCGCCGCGTGAGTTTCGCGGGGATAGGGTGCCTGGGCGCCATGGTCTCGAACGCCGCGCAGCTTGCCCTTGCCTGGCTGTTTGTCGCAGGGGAGGGCGTCCGCTACATAGCGCCGCCTTTCCTCGCGGCGGGGCTTGCCGCCGGCACCGCGCTGGGGCTTTTCTGCGAACATTTCGCCGCCCGCTCGAAATGGTACGCGGCACGGGCGCGCGCCAAAGCCGGGGGAGGGCTTTCGTGAAACGCGCCGGGCTTTGGCGGCAGAAGCGGCGGGAATGGTTCGAGGGGATCTTCCCCGGAAGGGCGCTTTTTATCGCGGCCCTTGCCGCCATGCCCGCCCTGCTCTTCAATCCCGATACGCTGACGCGGGTTTTCCAGTTCTTCTTCTTCTGGTTTTTGGCCTGGCTTTCCGGCAGGAAGTGCAGCCCCCTCGTTACCCTTTTGATAATGGCGGCAATTGTGTTCTTCAATCTGCTGGTACCTTACGGCAGGCTCATCGCCTCCCTGGGCTTTTTCAGGATCACCGCCGGATCGCTCCTGGCCGGAATCCACCGGGCGGCAACGCTGGAAGCCCTGGTCATGCTTTCAAGGGCCGCCATACGGCCGGACCTCGCCCTTCCCGGCGTGTTCGGGGAAATCCTGGGCGAGTCTTTCCGCCTGTTCGGCCAAATAACGGAACGGGGAGTCGCCGTCAGGGGCGGCGGCATCTGTTCGGGCATCGACCGGCTCATGCTGGAACTAAGCGGGGAGGCGCCCCCCGTTTCCGCAGGGGACGGTTCGGTCCCGGCAGTCGGCGCGGCTCCGCCCCGGTCCGGCGTTCCCGCTGCCCGGCGCGTTTCCCCCCCCGCGCTCGCCTTCCTCGCCCTGGCGGTGCTGCTGTCCTGGCTCCCTCTGATTATCCGGGGGATTGCCGGGCTTTGCAGCCTCCGTTAAAGCCCGGAGGCGGCGGAAAGCGTTGCGGCGGGCAGGGCGGCTCCCCGGCTTCGCCCGGATCCCCTGTTTGCTGAACCGGGAACCGTATATCGAATGTGCGTTGGGCGCATCCCCGCCTCCGGCGGGGACCGGGCTATCCGGGGCTCCGCTTCGCTCCGGCCCCGGCGCTCCGCGCCGGGTCTGCTTTCGCCCCTGCGGGGCGCGCACCCCTCCTATCCCTTGCGCGGGCAAAAGGATAAACGCACAGGATTTTTTAACCACAGGCCATTACGGGCTTTTGCCCCGGTAGCCTTGGGCCTGCATCGTTCGCGGCAGGGGGGCAACGAGTCTGTGTCCGTCCGCATGCGTTTATCCTGGCCGGGCGGTGGTACATCTTGCCCGGGCCGGTTATACTTTTGTTATGCACCGCCTTGTTTTCGCGTTGTTGGCGTCGGTCCTCCTCTGCGCCGGGGGTTTTGCCCAGCCCGGGCCGCCGGCGTTTTCCGGGGGCGAGCCCCCCCGGCCGGATTTCCCGGATTCGCCGGGCGGCGCTTCCGTCCGGCGGCCCGATTTGCCCGCCGGACCTTTCCCCCTCCTTCCTGTCCTGGAGACGGCCCTGGTCGGGGAGGTCCTCTGGCGGCCCGACTGGCCGGTGGAAATTCCGCCGGATATTTTCGCGGTTTCAGGGCAGGCGCGTTCCGTCACGGTCGCGCTGGAATTCCCCGGGGCCGGAGGCCGGGAGGGTTCGGCCGGGGCGGATACGGCGGCCCCTCCGGATGCGGCTGTTTCTTCGGACCGTGCCGGGCCGCCCGACGCGGCGGGCAGGGCCGAGTTCGCCCTTGCCTACGACGAGGCCGGCCGGCTTACGGATTTCCCCTTTTTTGAGAACGGCGGCTTTTTTCAAACCCGGGCGGATTACGACGATCTGGGGCGGATCTCCGGCCTGGCAGTCTCCGCGCCCGGTTCCCGGCAGTTTGAATTCCTCGAGTATGACCGCGAAACCGGCCGGCCTTCCCTGCTGCGCATCAACGCCGGAAGCGCCGCTGAAAACGCCGGCGGCGCGGATTCCGGCGGCTCCTGGTTTTTTGTCGTTTTGGAGTACAGGGGCCTGTCCGCTTCCGAGACCTGGTACGATTCGGCCGGGGCGGGCCTTGCGTTCTACAGCTACCGCTATGCGTTGCAGGCCGGGAAAAAGCGCCTGGCGGAATCCGCCGGTTTTTCAGGCGGGGAAAGCCGCGCTGCGGAGTATTACTACGATAGCTGGGGCAACCTTACCGGGATTGGCGGCGCGTATTCCGCCGTTTACCGCGGCAGCCGCCCCCAGTACTGGCGGCGGCCCCTCGATCCCGCGCTCCCCGG
>JAIRRR010000208.1 GCA_031255875.1 Treponema sp. | reverse complement strand
GCCAGGGCCGCTATCGCCCGTAAAATTTCATCGACCCTGAAGAACATGATCGACGACTACAGCGCCGAGGTCGAAGGGGACCCCGAGGCGGCCGAGCAGTTCTCCCAGGTAGTTACCCGCGCCCTTTCCCAGGCCAACCTTTCCGATACCGAGATTGAAATGTCGGAATACGGCGCCGACGGGACCTACTATGTGCTGATGTCGATGCCCAAACAGGCGGCTATCGCCCCGGCGAATGCGGCATTCAATAGGGAGAAACTCCAGTACGCGAAATTCCAGAACTGGAACGCCCAGCGCGACATGCAGGCCGCCTTCGCCGCCGAGAACGGCGATCCCGAAATCGTTTCCACGGACGAATAATAGGGCGGCTCGGCCCCTGCCCGAATTCCCGTAACGCCGGACAGGGGCGCGTCATGGGCTTCTATGCGAAAATTCCCGGTTATTCTCCCCTGGCTTTTTCTTTTTTCCGCATGCGCCTCGGTGGGGGGGAAGCCGGCTTTTCCTTCGGCGGGAAAAGAAGAAGCCGCTCCGGGCGGGCTGTGGAGCACCGTGCCCGCCGGCGGGAAGCTGGTGATAATCGGGGCGGCGGGAAGGCAGATCAAACGGGAAGACGCGGTAATGCTGGCCCTGGAAGACGCGGCGAGGAAAGCGGCGTTTTTTCACGGCATCTACGGATACACCGAAACTTTTGTGCAGACCGGCTCCAGCTACTATGATTTCGATTCGGGAAAATTCGTGGAGTTCATTTACGATGATGAACACATGAATTACGCGGACAGGTTCGAATTTGATGAAAAACATGATGTTTTCGAGGAAGATGATTCGGTCTTTGTCCGGGTGCGTTTCGACGGCAGCCTTGGGTCCCGGGTGAATTTCAGGCCGACCGCGGCCGGCAGTACCCCGGACTGGATCAGGGCGCCGCCGAAAGATATCGGCGGCTATACCGCAGGCGTCGGCTTTTCGCTCCGGCACAGCTATTACAAGGACACGGTAATCGCCTCCTACGAGGCTGCCGCCGCGTCGATTTTGAACAAGCTTCACAGCCGCGCCGGTTCCGTTGTCGGCTCGTTCGAAGCCGGCGGGTATTCGGACGCCCTGACCCTGGAAATACAGATCGCGGAAGGCTTTCTGACGGAGTTCTACGTGCTTGAAACGTGGACCGACCCCGGCGATAAATCCGTGTGGACCTTGGCCATTGCGAAAAACGGCGGCAGATAGCTATCCCGGTAGATGTCCGGCCGCTTTTAAGGGTATTCTTTAAGGAGTATTTATGAAAAGAATAATTGCGGTATTGCTGGCAGGCGTTTTCTTTCTTTCCCTGTTTTCCTGCGTCACCGATTCCAACAAGCTCAGCAGGGCCAGAAACAGCAACAGCCGGGCCCAGCGCGAGATGAACCGGGCCTTTGACAACTGAGGCTGTTCCAAAACTTCAGTTTTGGAACAGTAACCTTTAAAGAACGCAGTTTCGCAAGGCTGAAAGCCTGAGAAACTGCAAGAGGCTGGTCCAAAACCGTGCGCGTTAGCGCACCGTCAATTAGTTTTGGAACAGCCTCAACTAGCATCCAGTTTATAATTCGGGAGAATCAGTATGGGTATTCAAAAGACATGCGCCGGCGCCCTGGTTTTTGCGCTGGCCTTTTTATCGTGCGCAGGCTCCCCGCCGCCGGAATCCGGCCAGGCCAGGCTGGAAAGGGCGCGTTCCGCCAATTCCGCAGCCCAGGGGGACAGGGATCAGGCTTCCGGCGGTTCCGGGAATTCCGCTTCCCGGACAAGCGCCGGTTCCGCTTCGGGCGTCGGCTCCGATTCCCCTGCCCCCGAGATTACCCGCGACAGGACCGGCAGGCCTTCCTGGGCGGACAGGCCGGATTCCGCCTATGATCCGGCTTATTATTTCGCCGCCGTCGGCATAGGCAGCAGCCGGAGGCAGGCGGAAGCCAACGCTTTCGGTAACCTTACCGGCCGCTTCGGCCAGTCGGTCAGGAACGACGCAAAGTCCGTGGAAACCTATAAGCAGCGCGTAATCTCGGGCGTCGTCGATATATCGTCAAACGTTGACGCGGAACAGGCCGTCCAGGTATCCTCGTCCATGGAGAGTCTGATCGGCGCCGAGATAAACGACGTCTGGAACGATGAAAGGGATTATTACGCCGTCGCCGTCATGGACAAGGCGAAACTTATACCCGTCTACCGGGGCTTGATCGACGCCAACCTCGGCCTTATCAGCCGCCTGACGGATGTGCCGGCGGCCCGGCGCGCTACCATAGAGACCATCGCCGCCTATCATACTGCGGCCGGGATCGCCGACGCCAATTCCGTTTTCGTCACAGTCCTCGGCATGCTCGGCGGGCCCGATATGAGGCCGGGCCTGAAAACGGGCGCCGACTATATTTACGAGGCGGACGAAATTGCCCGGCTAATCCCCGTCAACGTTGTGGTTGAAAACGATTCCGAAGGCAGAATCCGCAGCGCCTTTGCTGCCGCGCTCAGCGGCGCGGGTTTCAGGACGGGCAATAACAGTTCTCGCTACGTTGTCAGGGCCCGGGTAAGCGTTACCCCGGTCGATCTGCCGAACCAGCCGAACAAATTCTCCCGTTTTGTGCTGGATGCCGCTTTTACCGACGGGAATACCAACAGCATACTCTTCCCGTTCAACATTAACGGCCGGGAAGGCCATATTTCACAGTCCGAAGCCGACCAGCGCGCCATACGCCGGGCGGAGGCCCGGGTCAGGGAAGAGTACGGCAATGCTTTGCAGGGTTATCTTTCGGGCAGCCTTCCGCAAAACTGACGGCGGCCGCCTTAATCGCCGGGCCGCCCAGTAGCCCGCCACCTTTCAATGCGGTCAAAAGCGGCGTTTACCCTGGCGGATTTTTCCGTCGCCTTTTTCAGATTGCCCTCGTGGCCGGCGTGGCGGTCCGGGTGGTGTTTTTTGAGGAGCTGTTTGTAGGCCGCCTTGCACTCGCCGGCGGAAGCGCCGAAGGGGACGCCCAGTTCCGCGAAATCGCCGCGCAGCTGTTCGGGCGCCGCGTTCTTTCCGGCGCTGTTCCGGCCGTCTGCGGGGCCGCCCCCTGCGGCCCGGCTGTTTCCTGCGGAAAAACTGCCGGAAGCGCCGCCCCTCCCGGCGTTTAGGAATTCGTCCAGTTCTTCATACGCGGAGGCGAGGTCCGGATCGCCGGGCCGCCGCCCTCCCGGGGACTTAAAGAGCGGCTCGTCCCCGTCGTTAAAATAGCTTTTTACCAGATCTTCGAGACGATCAAAGATGCCCACTTTCCGCTATCCCCGCCCCTCCGGCCCAGGGCGGTTAGCGCTGGGAATGTTTCCTGATATTGGACAGAACCTCCCGGGCCTTCGCCTGGACCGGCCGGATATAGCGGCCGCTCTGGATGCGCATAATCGCGTCAATCGCGCTGGGCTCCTTTATCCCCTCGTT
>JAIRRR010000192.1 GCA_031255875.1 Treponema sp. | reverse complement strand
AGGGCGGAGTCGTAGAGCTTCCGTTCAAGTATGGGCAGCTCTTTTACCTTGCTCCGGTGGTACAGGGACCGCACGATGGTGGCGATGTCCGTAACGCTTCCCTTTTTGAGGAGGTCCAGATTCATCTGGTAGCGCAGCTTCCAGTCCGAGGGGATGGGGTCATAATCCTCGCCTATCAGTTCCAGCGCCCGCTGGGCCTCGTCCCTGGGGACAATGGCCCGTATGCCCAGCCCCTCCGCCTTGCTGACAGGCACCATAATGGTCATATCGGAAACTTCAAGATAAATCACGTAATAGGGAATTTTCTGATTTTTAAAGGCCTTTTCCTCGATAGCCTTGATTATTCCCACGCCCTGGCTGGGATAAACCACCTGCTGGTCTTTTTCAAAGGCCGGTTTGGGATCTGCCTCGTCACTCATTGGCAAACGATAGCACGGCAAGCGGAAAAAGTGAAGTAGCCGCCCGGGTCAGTTCAGCGCCACGCCGGGCAGGGGGCGGAAGGCTTTGAAGGAAAGGTGCTTGAACGGGTGGATGTCCAGGGCGTTGACGTACCAGCCGTCGATTTCCGCAGTGTCGATAATATTCAGGGCGGAACTGTAGGATATGGGCAGCACCGTGCCCCGGTCCAGGAGCATTTTTTCCGCCTCGGCCAGGGTTTTCCAGCGTGCCTCGCCTTCCTCGGTCATGGAACGATCCATCAGTGTTTCGTAGTCGCCGTCGCTGTAACCGGCGTCGTTCAGGTTGGAGTCCCGCCGCCACATCTGGAGGAAGGTGTAGGGGTCCGCGAAATCGCCGATCCAGGTGGTGGAACCCACGTCGTAATTGCTGCGCTTAAGGGACTGGAAGTACTGGTTATAGGGGACCACATCGACCTTGACGCGGATGCCGAGTTCCTGCATCCAGGCGGATGCCATCAGGGCGGCGATGCGCTCAGCCTCCCGGGAAGGGGTTATGCGTATCACCAGTTCCGGAAGGCCCCTGCCCTCTTCGTAGCCCGCCTCGGCGAGGAGTTTTTTCGCCTGCTCCAGGTCCGTCGTGTCGAGTCCTGCCACCGTCGGATAGCCGGGGATAGGGTAGATCAGGGTTTTGGCGGGGAGGTAGATGCCCTCCCGGATCTTTTCCCAGGGGAGGGACAGGGACAGGGCCGTCCGCAGGCGGTGGTCGGACCAGGGTTCCTTGGCCGAGCGGATAAAGTAGTAGTGGGTCGCGAAAATGGCGTTTACGTGAATGCCGCTCCGGTCGGTAAGGCTGTCGTAATCAATATCGCCGGCGATCCAGCGGGCCTCCCCGGAATTCCAGCGGGCCGTGGCGTCCTCGGCGTCGTCGAGGAAACGCACGGTGAGCTTGTTCAGGGCTACCCTGCGGGCGTCCCAGTAGTGGGGGTTTTTGGCCATGACCAGGACGTCCCCGCTGTTTTCCGTGATATAAAACGGGCCGTTGGAAGCGGGCGGTGCAAGGGACCAGTCTTCGTTGTCCACCAGGGAAGGGTGCACGGGGGCAAAGGAATGATGGCAAAGCATGGCCGGGAAAAAGGCGGCCGGCGAGCTAAGCCTGACTATCAGGGTGCTGTCGTCGGGGGTTTCAATGCCGACTTCCCCGGGGTCGGTAATATTGCCCAGCCGGTATTCCCGCGCGTTCACGATTATGTCGAACAGGGAGGAATAGGGGGATTCCCGCCCGGGGTCCAGAAGGGAAATCCAGGCGGCCCTGAAATCGCCCGACTTGACCGGGTCCCCGTTCCAGTATTTGCCGCCGTCCCTGAGTTTGAAAGTCCACTGCTTCTTGTCCTGGGAGAGTTCCCAGGACTGGGCCAGGGCGGGTACCGGTTCCATGGTAAAGGGGTGGTAGGAGAAAAGCCCCTCGTAAAGGGCGGTGAAAAGCTGGGCCTCGCTGGCGATAAACGCCTTGCGGAAGTCCAGTTCCGGGGCGCTTCCTGAAAACACCACCGTAAGCTCGTCCCGGTCCCTGACGCTGGGGCGGACTTCCGCAAAGGGGGGGGAATCGCCCTTGCTTTCCTCGGCATAGGGGGCGGACACCAGGCCCAGGAGCAAAACCGCCGATAAAAAAATATTCACGTATGCTTTCATAAGAACCGCGCCCCCTGGCAGCCTGTTGTACTTGTGGATTTTTTGCATATACATGCAAAAAATCCCGGTTAATGGGCATGCTTCGGAGTTTGTAAGGTATAAATATTCATAAAATGAATATTTATACCATATTTATGCGCGAAGCGCAACAAACTCCTAGCCTGTTATTCCTAGTCTTTTAAATTGCTCTTCCTCTTCTTTCTGGGCGTTGTATTCGTAACGTTTCTGGTTCGCCTTGATCAGGGCGTTTTTCATTGTTGACAGTTCCGGCTTGATCCCCCTGATCTTGCCGCGGTCTTCCTGGTCCACGACCGCCTTGAAATAATCGTCAAGCGCGTTCAGGAGTTTGTGTATGGTCTGTATATCCCGGATATTCTTCTCCAGAAGCCCCAGGAGCTGGGTATCTTCCATTCCTTCGAGCTTTGAAACCGCCACGCCTTTGGTGCTCACATTGAAAAGCACCTTGGCCTTTCGTTCCAGTTCCGCGTGGAAGGCGGAAAAATCGAGCTTTTCCTTAATCTGGACCTGCCGGACCGGGTCTACGTACTCAATATTGTAAATTACCGCTTCGGGCTCTCTGTTCAGCATCTGGTGCAGGATTTTCCTCAATTTCTGGAAAAAACCCTTGCGCCTGTTTTCCAGAACTTCCGCGTTCTCGTCCAGCTTGGAGATTATTTCGGAAAGCATCGCGGAAACGGAGCCGATCGCGAAGAGCCCCTCGATCAGGAACGATTTGTACGAAATTTCGGCCTTGGCTTCTTTGGGTTTTTCGGCGGGCACGGAGAAATTCTTCAGGATCCTCTCCCGGACGGCCTCGCCTTCTTTGGTGTAGTCTTCCCGGATCAGCTCTTCGGCCAGCTCGTTGTAAAAAGGCTTGCCCGGGGCGACGGCGGCGTATTTTTTCCTGATGGCCTGGACCTGGGGCGGCGTTTCCGCCGGCATGGAGGAAGTTACCTTTCCCCGGATTTCCGCCTTGAACGCCTCGCGGTCGTAATCGCTTATCCCTT
>JAIRRR010000096.1 GCA_031255875.1 Treponema sp. | reverse complement strand
AAGGAAGCGGCCATGGCAAGTTCCTACCGGAGCGATATTTTTTTTACCGGCCACTTCCCTGCGGAAAGCCTTCCGGAACTCTACGCCGGGGCGAATTTCGCGGTATTCCCTTCTATGTACGAGGGTTTCGGCCTCGGCGTCCTTGAGGCTATGGCGACGGGCGTTCCGGTGGCCTGCGCCCGGGCCGCCTCGCTCCCGGAAATCGCCGAAAATTCCGCCCTCTACTTCGATCCCCTGGACCCGGAGGACATGGCGGACCGCATGGTTACCCTTTCCTCGGACCGGGATACCGCCCGGGAGATCCGCGCCCTGGGGCTTGAGCGCGCGAAGGCCTTTTCCTGGGACCGCTGCGCCGGGCAAACCCTCGATATTATCCAGGAAGTCGCGGCAAATTAGCAGCCTGTCGCGCCCGCCGGGGCTGCGGCTTTCGCCTCAGTTTGTAAAAATCATGTATTAATACGCCTGTTTCAAAACTTCAGCCCGCAGGATGGCTGTTTTTCCAAATATTTTAATTTTTTTTCTTGACAGCCAAAATTTTCCGTGTTAGCCTGAATTATTCGCCAATCCGGCCCGTCCTGGCGACAGAGAGCCGGAAAACAGGAGAGTTTTTTTGGTGGATTTACTTTGTCAAATATTTTTATAAATAGGGTGATATGGCCTGTATGCTGTCCGCGAAGGGGGGATATTGAAAGGTGTCAACCATCATTCAATGAATGAGAACAACAAATACCTTATCCTCCGGACCATTTCCATGCACGGGCCCTGCTCCCGCGCCCGGTTATGCGAATACACCAAGCTGAGCAAGATGACCATAAGCAATATAGTCAACGAGTACCTCCGGCAGGGGGTTGTGGAGGAGAGCGGAAAAGCCGCGACCGTTGCGGGGCGCAAGGCGGATCTGCTCAGGATTGTTCCGGATTCCCTTTTGGCCCTGGGGATCTTTGTGGATCGGGGGTACACGGAAATCGGCGTGGTGAACCTCAACGGGAGTATTTTGCGGTCCGAGCGGTTCGAAGTATCCCCCTCGGAATCGGTGGACGATTTTTTGGACATCCTGCTGCACCTTTCCGCAAAGTACATGACCGGCGAGTGGAAGGACCGGATCTGGGGCATCGGCATATCCGCGGCGGGCCCCCTGGACGCGGAACGGGGCGTCATCCTCGATCCCCCGGGATTCCACGGCCTGAAGAACATCCCCATTGCAGACGTCCTCCGCAAGGCGTTTGGAATTCCCGCCTATCTGGAATTGGGAGTCCATGTGGCCGCCCTGAGCGAGCTCTACTACGGCAACAGAGAAGGGTACGAGAATTTCCTGTACATGTCCGTGAACAACTGGATCGGGGGCTGCGTGGTCAGCGACAGGAAAGTATACCAGGGCGCCAGCGGCCTGGCGGGTTTGATGGGGGGCGTGGTGGTGGAGCGGGACGCCATGGACGAAAATATCCCCATGAGCGGCTGCCTGCAAGACTACGCCTCCCTGCTCGCCCTGGTCCGCTGGGCCAGGGAAAAGGGCCCGGATCCGGATATTACCTGGAACAAGATCGTAACCCGGGCGCGGCGCGGGGATGTTTTTGCCTGCCAGGCCATAGACCGGCTTATCCGCTACCTGGAGATTGCCCTGATCAACGCCGTCGCCTTTTTGGATATCCAGTGCGTGTATATATCGGGCTCGGTTCTTCTGGGGGAGGATCTTATTCTTGAGCGGCTCAACGCGTCGATCAACCGCCTGATGTTCGCGCCCTCGACCCGGCGCGTGGCGGTCCTTGCCGCCAAATACGCGAACGACGCCGAAATCATCGGCATTACCGCCCTGGTAACGGAACGTCATTTCGAGCGGGAAATGACCCTTTCCGCGCGGGGGCAGGGGGCTTAGACCCTGCGGAAGACATATTCGGGAAAAAGCGCTTTTTGCGCTTAAAAAATTATTTTTCATGGAGGAAGAAGATGAAAAGAATTACGTTCTTTGCGGGTTTGGCGCTGATGCTGGCCATAAGCGCCGCAACGGTCTTTGCCGGAGGGGGAAGGCAGTCCGGCGCGGCCTCAGGGGGAAGCGCGACGCTCAGGATAACCCACGACAAAACCGGCGCCCCGGATTATCACCCCTACTTTATTAAGGCCAGTGACGATCTGAAAGCCGCCACAGGGCTTGGCCTTGAGCCTGTGGGCTATCCCTCAACCGATGTTTATACTGCGGCGGTACGCTCGGCGCTGCCGACTTCTTCTGCGCCGGATCTGTTTACCTGGTGGGCGGGCGCCTGGACAGTGGATCTCCAGCAGAGCGGGCTTTTGACGCCGCTCACGGCTATCTGGGACAAGTACAAAGACGAATATTCCCAGGGCATACGGGACATGTTCGCCATTGACGGCCAGCTCTACAGCCTGCCCTGGAGCCTTGAATACTGGCTTGTGTATTACAACAAGGACGTGTACTCCCAGCTGGGCTTGCAGCCGCCCTCGTCCTGGGATCAGTTCGTTTCCAACTGCCAGGCGATCAAGGCCGCAGGGAAAACTCCCCTTAATCAGACCATTGTGGACGAGTGGCCCGCGTTCATCATCTTCGAGGAAATTGCCGCTTCGATTGATCCCGGCCTGTACAACGACCTTTGCACGGGCAAGAAGAAATTTACCGATCCCCAGGCGGTGGAAATATTCACGATTTGGAAAGACTGGATAGACAAGGGATGGTTTACCGATCCTTCGACGAACTACTTTAGCGACGTGCCCCGGCTTTTCAACGACGACCAGCTCGCCATGATCGTCGGCGGGACCTGGTTTGTAAAGTCCAACCTCCTCGATCTGGGAGTCCCCGAAAGCAAAATCGGCTACTTCTTCCTCAAGACCCGGGACGGCAGGAACCGCGCCATTCTGGAACCCTCGCCTATTCTGGTTCCGAAAAACGCCGCCAATATGGAAAATTCGCTCAAGGCTGTTGATTACTTTATGAG
>JAIRRR010000077.1 GCA_031255875.1 Treponema sp. | reverse complement strand
CTTACGTGAAAGCCAACAGCAGAGGAGCGAAAATTGAATATACTCATCATCGGCGGCGCGGGCTATATCGGGAGCCATGTAGCCAGGGAATTTCTGGACCAGGGCCACAAGGTTACCGTATTTGACAACCTTTCAAGCGGGCTGCGGCAAAACCTCTTTCCGGAAGGGGATTTTATCCACGGCGATATACTGAACTACCCGGACCTTCTCCGGGCGGTCCGGGGCGTTTCGGACCGGCTCCAGGCGGGCGGCGGGGGTTCCGCCGCCGAGGCCGCCAGGAACGGCTACGACGCCGTCGTACACCTTGCCGCCTTTAAGGCCGCCGGTGAATCCATGCTCAAGCCGGAAAAATACTCGCTGAACAACATCAGCGGCACGGTGAACATCCTGAACGCCGTGTCCGAGGCGGGGATACCCTTCATCGTCTTTTCCTCCAGCGCTGCGGTGTATGGGGAGACTGCCTACCTCCCCATCGACGAAAAACACCCCGCCAGCCCCGAAAATTACTATGGTTTCACCAAGTTGGAAATCGAGCGTTTTCTCGCCTGGTACGACAGGATAAAGGGCGTCAAATTCGCGGCCCTGCGTTACTTTAACGCCGCAGGCTACGACGTGAAAGGGCGCGTTACCGGGCTTGAGCAAAACCCCGCGAACCTTATCCCGGTAATCATGGAAGGCGCCGCGGGCATGCGGGGCGAGGTGCAGATCTTTGGCGACGATTACGATACCCCCGACGGTACCTGCATCCGCGACTATATCCATGTAAGCGATCTCGCGGCAGGCCACGCGGCGGCGCTGGGGTATCTCGGCAAAACCGGGAAGAGCCTCACCGTCAACCTGGGGAGCGGGCGGGGATATTCCGTTCTGGAGATTCTCGGGACGGCCCGCAGGGTTTCCGGCAGGCCCATCCCCTCGAAGATCACGGGCCGCCGTCCTGGGGACCCGGCGAAACTCACCGCCTCGGCGGATCTCGCGCGCGAAACCCTGGGCTGGGCCGCGAAATACTCTGACCCGGAGACGCTCATCGGCTCGACCTGGCGGGCGTACAGCGGATACGCGCGGTAGGCGGGCGGCCCGCCGCTGTTCCCCCATGCCGCCGCCTCGCGGCCCCCGCGCAAAGCGGTTAAGGCGGTATGGGAACGCGCCGAAAATAGCGTAACAGGCGCCATGGCAGTTTCGATCCTCCGGAAGAAGTACAAATTACGGTTCCTCATCTCTTTGATCGCCATGATCGGGTGCCTTTTTTTGACTAATTACCTCTTCAGGGGCCCCCGGCTGGGGTCTTTCTACGACTTTCTCATGAAATACCGGCGCCCTCCCCCGGTTTCCCCGGAAATTACCCTTATTGAAACCGGCTTTGTTTCGGAAAACCGGGACGCGCCGGCCGGCCAGCTCATCGATCCGGTAACGGCAGGGCAGGTGATTCTGACCCTGGCCGAACTGGACGCTTCGGGCCTGATCGTGCAAACGCCGGTCCTGGGGGCCTCCCTGGGGAGCGCGAGGACCGAGGAAGATCTGCGGGCGAGGTTTTACGAGGAATTTACCCTTCTGGAGCAAAATATCCGCAATCTGTTCCAGGGGATACGGGTGGGGTCCATCACCCCCGGCGAATCGGAACAGTACGTGGCGGATCTGATCCTGCTTACCGAAATGGGCAGGGAGCGGCTCGTCTCGTCGTTCCTGAGCCGGGACGAATCGGGCACGGCGTTTATGGAACGTTCCACGGAGGCATTCGGCAATGTCTGGCGGAGCGAGGACATTCTGGTGCCGCTGGTCCGGAGTCAGGGCACGTTCGCCTTGGGGGGAAACGGCCGCCGGTATTCCCGCATAAGGCCGGATCCGGACGGTATCTTCCGCCGTATCGCCCCGGTGCTGGCCCCGCCGCCCGGCCCCGGCGGCGAAGAGGCGGGCGGAGCGGCCGCGGACGGGGTCGAGCATATCGCGTATGCCGCGCTCAAGGGGCGGTTCAGCCGGGCGGAACCGGAGACCTCGGGGAGCCAGACGCGGCTGCGCCTCAGCAATCCCGCCCGGGAGGAACTTATCACGTTGGACAGGGGGGGGAATATCCTTGTAGAGGGATTCCGGGGCGGGACCGGGTTTAAGCGCGTCCCGCTGCCGGTATTTCTGGACTACGAAAGGGCGGACCAGAGGCTGTTCGCCCTGCTCCAGGAAGCGGAAACCCGGGGTTACTTCGCCTACCTCAATCCGGAGGATTACCCCGTTATCATTTACCGTTATTCCGAGGGCCTGCGCGACGAGATGCTGGAAAACCCGGACGCCGGGAAAAAAAGCCGGTGGCTGGATTCCCGCAGGGAATACGTAAGGAGCATAGAAAATTTCCTCGACGGGATTTCGGAGACAAGCCTTGTTGCCGGCTATGAAAAACTTATCGCGCAGGAACAGCTTGCCGATGCGGGGCTTGGCCGGCTTGTGGCCATGCGGGACGGCGTGGTTGGTTTTTTTGTAGACCTGCGGGACAGATACAGGGAATTTTCAACCCTCAGGCAGGAAATTTCGGCGGCGACGGCGGGATCGCTGTGCATCATGGGGCCCGTATCCGCGCCCCGCCCGGTTTCGGAAAACGACGGCGCTATCCGGGAAATCTTGCCCCGCCTGAAGAAATTCCTTATCCCCAGCCGGGAGCCCAACCCCACCGACGCCGAAGCGTCGGCAATACTCGCCAACAGTATTCTTACCGGCCGCGCGGTAATACCCCTTGCCGAGTACCACCTGTTCCTGTGGTCCGGCGGCATCGCCTTTGTTATACTGTTCCTGCTCAGGAAAACCGGGCCCGCGTTCACGATTGTCATGGGCCTTGTACTGATCCTTCTCGAAGCCCTGGTGTTTTCGCTGGGCTTTGTTTTTACCGACTATTGGATCGACCCGTTCCCGCCCGTACTCACCGCCGGCGCGGGGGTTTTCGTATCGTTTTTCATAGCGGCCCGGATTAAGAGGCGGGAAGCCAGGCAGTTCCGCCTGGCCTACGGATCGAGCCTCGCGCGGCCTTATCTGCGCCAGGTGATCCGCGTGGGCCGCCCCCGTCCGGAGGAACTCATCAGGGCCAAGGCCGCCATAATCACGGTACGGCAGCCGTCGCTCCTGTCCGGCGAAAACCGGGGGAGCCCGAAAGAGGGGGCCGCCCTGCTCCGGAATTTCAGGCAGGCCGTATTCCGGCGCTTCACGCGGTTCGGGGGCGTCTTTGTCGGCGCCGAAGGGGACCTGGTTATGATAGCCTTCGGCTCCCCCCTTGAACGCGCCTGCCTTAACAGCGTGAGATCCGAAGTCCCCTACGAGGACGAATTAAACGCCCACAGCAACAACAGCCCCGCCGCGAAAGCTGTCGGCGCTGTAATGGATTTTATAACCCCCGCCGCCAAAGGGAACTGGTATTTCGGCATCGATACCGGGGAATGCGCCTTTATCTGGGCCGAGCCGGGCGGCTACACCGCGTTCGGGTCGCCCCTTGTCCGCTCGAAAGTGCTTGCCGGAATCGCGCCCCGCTACAGGGCGGGCATTCTGGTGACCAGCGCGGTTATTGAAAAAATCGACGGCGTTATTTCGCAAAAACTCGATGTGCTTAAAGAGAAAAACGGGAAACAGGAAGCCTTTTACAAACTCATTACCGACAAAAAAACGTAATTGCATTGCGGGAAATTTGCGCCGGCCCCCTTCGGCGTACCTGTCAGCCGCGACGTTTTCCCGCTTGTTCCAGAGTCTTGAAACCCGCAAACAAAACATTCAAGCCGCACTCAAACTGTTCGTCAAAAGACATTTTTTCGTGGCCGGCGCCGAGGATGGTGTCAATAAAGGCGGGCTGGCCCGCCGGATTGGCCTTAAAAATGACCTCGTCGGCGACAAAGGACAGCACATAATTATTATACATGCCGGCGGCAACAAGGCAATGTTTCTCTTTGATGCCGATATGCAGCAGGGAAATGAGCGTGTTTTTTATCGTTTCGCAGCGGGCGGGAGTAGACGGGTAAGACCGGAGGAAAATCGCCACGCCGTCCCGGACTTCCAGCAGCTTCTGCCGGTATACCCGGGCAAATTCAAAGAGATATTTCCGCGCGTCGCTCAAACCGCAGGAAGGCAGCATTTCCGCGCTCATCTTCTCGGCTATCTGGTCTATCAGGTCTTGCTTGTTCTTGATGTGCCAGTAAAGGGCGGGGGCCTTGACTTCCAGGGCCTGGGCCAAAGCGCGCATAGTCAGCCGCTCAATGCCTTCCCGGTTCAGTATGTCTATGGCGGCGAGAACAACCGCCTTCTGTGAAATTTCCATAAAAACGCCTCTTTATCTCAAAATCTCAAATTTTTCCCAAAAACGCAGATAATCACTTGACCTTAACATTGTTAATTGATATACTGTATATGTTAAACAAATGACACGCTTCAACCTTGCTTGAGTTTAACAAGTTTTGCCCGGAGGGGCAAGGGAATTGAGGAGGAAAACAGCGGCTCTCAGTTTACCCGGTCCGTCTTGTGCCGGGAATACGCCGGCATGAACGCCGCCCCCGGCCGCAACCCAAAACAACGGGGAACAGCGAAAGCCGTGGGCACGGCTTTCGCCCGCGCCAGGGAGAGGAGGGGTGCGCGCCCCGCAGGGGCGCAAGCAGACCCGGCGCGGAGCGCCGGGGCCGGAGCGAAGCGGAGCCCCGGATAGCCCGGTCCCCGCCGGAGGCGGGGATGCGCCCGACACACAGTCGATTTGGAGACAAGGGGGCTTTCAGGCCTACGGAGGCGCAAAAAACGGAACAGCTTTTAAGCGCCGCTTTTTTCCGGCTCCGTAAAGGCAGGACGTTTTATATGTTCCTTTCGCTGTACGCCCTGTTAGGGTTTGGCTTAATCGGCCTTACGCGCCTTATGACGCGGATGAAGGCCGTGCAAAATAATTTTTTATGCCGAAGGAGAATTATATGTTGACAGAAAAACTGTTGGTTGTAGGCGCGGTTATGGCGCTTGCGGGCGGCCCGGCGCTTTTTGCCGCGGGAAACGAGGATCGGGGCAATGGCGAGCTTACCACGGTGGAACACAGGCCCCCCGCGTTTGAAGCCCTGTACATTCGGGCGAACGCCGATGTGAAGGTGCATCGTGCGGACGCGCCGCGGATCGTTATCACCGCCCCTTCTCATCTGCACGGACGGATTGAACTGCGGACCAGGAAAAGCGAGCTGGAAATCCGCGTGAAAGGAAAAGAAGAAAAATTGCCGCGTTTTGCTGTTGACGTGTATACGCCGCCCCTGTCGGGGATCGGCGCGGCGTATAACGCAGCTCTTGATTTTACCGGCGAAGTAGCGCTTCCGTCGTTTATGGTTGGGCTTGCGGGAACGGCGAACATTACCGGAACGCTTGAGTGCGAAACCGTGCAGGTAAATATGGCGGGGTCAGGGATGGTCCGCTTAAGCGGCAGCGCCGGGAAAACGGAGATCAACCTTGTCGGGGACGGGACCTTTGACGCGAAAGAGTTTAGAACGGACAGCGCGTCCGCCCAGATTGTCGGAGACGGCAAAATAATCATCTGGACAAGCGGGGTACTGACAACGAACATCGTCGGCAACGGAACGATTAGCTATCGCGGCGATCCGGTTATGGAATTTACCGGCGTGGGAGCAGGCCGCTTCGTCCGGCTTCCCGATAATTCCTGACAGCCTGCTGCGCTTGCGGATTGCTGCGCGAAATGAAACACCGCAGCATCTTCCCGCTGTTCCTTCCCCCGGGTGTCTGTTTGTCCTGCGCAAACGCCTGCGCGTCAGGCGGGAATAACGCGTTGCAAAAAGCGGCGGCGGGACTGGAACAGGGAAAAGATCCGGTCTGTATCGATGACAAAGCCCCCGGGCGATGGCGCGGTATAAAGAGTACGAGGCGCTCTTGGGGGGCGGCGTACAGATGATTGACGCCGTTCAGGCGGTATTTACGGGTACAGACTCAAGGCGGCGGAAGCCTCCAAAATTATCTTTGGCTGGAAGGCGTGGTCCGGGAAGAGGCCCAGGGCAAGAGGCCCCTTGGCAGCTTGACAGATTCTTCAAAGAATGGTATGGTTCGGCTGTTGACGCCCGAGTCCGACAAAAATTGCCGTTCTGCGGCTCATTCCCCGGTTGTGTAATGGTAGCACGGCAGACTCTGGATCTGCTTGTGGGGGTTCGAATCCTCCCTGGGGAAATTGCTAATTCCTTACCCTGTAAGGAATTAGCTTTTTTAGGACTACCGGAAAGCTGATGTCCAACAAAATTCTTCTGACTGTAAGCAACAGTGTAAGCAAGGTTTCGCCTTGCCCTTTTGTTGCTTCGAAGGAATTGTTGGTGCGTCAGTACTATCTTTTCCTGCGGAAACGTATCTTTCACGTCCAATTCGCCGATCAAAGAACAAAAAGGCGGCTCTCGGCCGTCTCAACAGGCAAAACCAGCCGCGATGAGGCTCTGTTTGTCGTTGCGGGTGGCTGAAAGACGGAATCCCC
>JAIRRR010000028.1 GCA_031255875.1 Treponema sp. | reverse complement strand
GGCTGGGTGCTCCTCATCAACCAGTACCTCTTTCAGGCGTATGAAATTCCCTCCGGTTCCATGATCGATACCCTGCTCATCCGGGATCGTATCTTTGTGAACAAGATAATCTACGGCCCGGAGCTTCTTCCCGGGGTGGGAAAACTCCCAAGCCCCGTCAGGCCTGAACGGAACGACGTGGTCATTTTTGAAAACCCCTCTTACCTGTCGCGGGGGCCTGCCTTTGACATTGCCCAGCGGGTTATCTTCATGCTTACCCTTTCCCTGGTAGACATAGACCGGGATGAAAACGGGGAGCCAAAGGCGCACTTCCTGATCAAACGGGCGGCCGGCGCAGGGGGCGACAGGTTTGTTACGGAAAACGGGGAGATGCTGATCCGTTTTCCGGGCGAAACCCGGTGGGTAAGGGAACGGGATTACAACGCCGCCCGGGGCTTTAACCACAATATCAGCCGGCTGACCAGGGAAGAGGATTACCCTGTTCTGGAAGCCGCCGGGAGGGCCGCCGCGTACCGCGATCTGGGGCTTGGCCCGCCGCCCGCTCTCGCCGCCCGGGCCTCGGCCCTGGGCGCCATAAATTACCCCGATTATTTCGCCCACGAGGAGGCCCGGCTGGCTTTCCTGCGGGGGGCCTTTCCCCAGGACAGCCGCTACCGGGCACGGCTCGCGCGGCAGAAGCTTGGCTGGTACGTCCCCGAGGGGTACGTCCTTCCCCTGGGGGACAACCGCGACAATTCCCGTGACGGCCGGTTTTTTGGCCCGGTGAAAAAATCAAAGGTGCTTGGTAAAGGGTCCGTCATTTTCTGGCCCCTCCTGCCCAAACCCCGTTTGGGTTTTATACGGTAACGGGCCGGTATGCCCGCGCGGAACTGAGGCTGCCATGTTCAACAAATGGCTGAAATATTCTTACGCCGCCCAAAAGGATCAGCGTTACCGGGTCCGCTGGGTAATAGTATGGATAATGGCGGTCTTCTTCCTGTACCTCCTCCTCACTACTTTTGTATTTTCCGTACGCCGCCTGGAAGCCGGCGCCATGCAGCCCGAGCTTCACGCGGGCGACCGCATTATTTTCTCCTCCCGCATGCTCTACCGGTTTCTGCCCGATGAAATCGGGGCCGCGCGGCTGCGCAGGGGAAATATCGTGCTGGTGGATACGACCCGGGGAAAACCGCAGGGCGTTATTTGGCCGATCCTCGACACGGTGGTCCGCTTTTTCACCGCGCAGCAAATCGACATTTCCGGCCGCGCCGGAAATGTCTACGTCAAACGGGTCATCGGCCTTCCCGGGGACGAGATTACCATTACCAATTTTGTCGCGCGGGTAAAGCCGGCGGGGGGCGCCTACAGCTTTACCGAATTTGAACTCTGGGACCGCCCCTATTCGCCCAATATCCCCCAGGTACCCGCCCTGTGGGACAGCTCGCTCCCGTTTTCCGGCAATATGGAAACCATCACGCTCGGGGAGGACGAATGTTTCGTTCTTTCCGACGACCGGGGCAATACCAACGATTCCCGTACCTGGGGGCCTATTCCCATGGATTATCTCACCGGCCGCGCCTTGTTCCGCTATTGGCCGCCCACCCGAATCGGCCTTCCTTGAACGCCTCCCTCTATATCCACGTACCGTTTTGCGCCGGTTTCTGCGATTACTGCGATTTTTATTCTGAAGCGCTTGAAAACGACGATCCGCGCCTGCCCCGCTATGTCGAGCGGGCGCTTCTCGACGCGGAGCTTCTGTTCGGGAAATACAGGCCGGGCCAGGTCCCGACCGTGTACATTGGCGGGGGGACGCCCTCGGTTCTGGGGGCCTCCGGCATTTCGCGCCTTTTAAGGGGGATAAATTCCCTGCTGCCGAATAAGCCGGGCGAATTTACTGTCGAGGCGAATCCCGAATCGGCGGACGAGGCGTTTCTCGCCGCCTGCCGGGAAAACGGGGCGGACCGGCTTTCGGCCGGGGTGCAGAGTTTCGGCGGCCGGTCCCGCCGGGCGGTACGCCGGAGAGGCGGCGCGGGTTTGCTGCGGCAGCGGCTCGCCCTTATCGCCCGTTATTTTCCCGGCTCGTTTTCAACGGACCTTTTATGCGGGCTTCCGTTCCAGGACGATGCGGCGCTGCTGCGCGACATTGAAACAACGCTGGCCTTCCGCCCCTCCCATGTGTCCCTTTACTCCCTCGCCGTGGAAGAGGGGACGCCCCTTGCCGAAAGGGCCCGGCGCGGCGAAGCCGGCCTCCCTCCCGCCGAAGAAGCGGACCGGCTCTGGCTCCTGGGGAGGGACGCGCTGGAACGCGCCGGCTACGCCCAGTACGAGGTGTCCAACTTCTCGCTCCCCGGAAAAGAATCGCGCCACAATACCCGCTACTGGCGTATGGAGAACTGGCTCGCCCTGGGTCCCGGCGCGTCCGGGACAATTATCGACGACCGCGCCGGGACCGGCCTGCGTTACACGGTGAAGCCCGATACCGGCGCGTGGCTTGGCCGCCGCGCCGGCAGCCCCGGATATCCCGGCG
>JAIRRR010000300.1 GCA_031255875.1 Treponema sp. | reverse complement strand
GCCGCACCGAGCTCACCGATGTCCAGGGCAAATACCTCAAGGATATAAGGAAATCCGCCCGGTCCCTTCTGACTATCATAAACGATATTCTGGATTTCTCCAAAATCGAGGCCGGGAAGCTGGAGATCATCGATTCCGACTACAACCTCCGGGCGCTCCTGGACAACCTCCATTCCATGTTCAAAATACTTTTCGAGGGGAAAAACCTGGAACTGCGCTTTACGGCGGCTCCTGATCTTCCCGAGACGGTCCGGGGGGATGAAAACCGGACCCGCCAGGTCCTGACCAACCTCCTTTCCAACGCCCTGAAATACACCCCGAAGGGCCGGGTTGAATTTAACGCCTATATGGAGGCCGGGGACGGAAGCTGCCCGGACGGCATGCTCCGCTTCGACGTAAAGGATACGGGCATAGGTATCCGCGAAGAGGATATGGAAAAGCTCTTCAAGCCCTTCGAGCAGCTTGATACCCGGAAAAACCGCAATGTCGTCGGTACCGGCCTTGGGCTGGCGATCTGTTTCCGGCTTTGCCAGCTTATGGGGGGGAGCCTCTCGCTCAAAAGCGAGTACGGCAAGGGATCGGTTTTTTCCGTGTCCATCCCGAATGTCCCCGTCCAGGGCCATCAGGCGGCCCCCCAGGAAGAGACCGGGGATTTCAGCGCGCCGGACGCGAAGATCCTGACGGTAGACGATATAGAAATCAACCTGGAAGTCTGCTCGGTCATGCTTGCCGCTTTCGACATAAGCGCGGATACGGCCCAGAGCGGCCGGGAGGCCGTAGAGCTGGCGGAGCGGAACCATTACGACATTATCTTTATGGATCACATGATGCCCGAAATGGACGGCCTGGAGGCGACCGCCCTGATCCGCAGCCTTGGGGGCCGCTATGCCGAAATTCCCATTATCGCCCTTACCGCCAATGTAATCGGCGGCGCCGAGCAGATGTTCATCGAGCATAAGTTCAGCGGCCTTCTGTCCAAGCCCATCGAATTCGCGTCCCTCGCCCAGTGCCTCCGCCGCTGGCTCCCGCCGGAACTGGTAAAGGGGAAATGAGCCCCTGCGCGGCGGGCCGTGGAACAGGCCCGGATCAGCGCGAAAGGGCCGCGCCGATAGCGGTGGTATAGGCGGCGTCTTTGGGGTACTCGAAGTGGACCTGGTGCATCCCGGTAATTACCGACAGGACGGCCTTGCCTATGGAGTTATCGCTGCCGTTCCCTGTGACCACAACCCTGTCGGTATTCCGGCTCTTCGCGGCAAACACCGACAGCATCCCTATTACCTGGTAAACCATGTTGAGAATGCCCAGGGCTATGTCGCCGCTCCGCGCACTGTCCAGCATCTTTCCGAAATTGGACGCGGTAGATTCCTTGTTAAGAAAGCTGATATCGCTTTCCATAATGTCTTCCAAACGCAAATCCACCTGGTTAAGGTTCCCCGTTTCCGCAAGCGCCATGATACTGTTAAAGTCCGAGGTTGGAAGCAGCTTCTTCGCCAGCCCCTGGATGGTGCCGCCGCCCACGCCCGTGCCCCCCAGGTGGCGGATGCTGTCCCGCCGGGCGTCGATAATCGCCGTGCCGGTGCCGATATTGGTAATGATAATATTTTCTTTTCCGGCAAGGAACATGCCCCCTATGCCCACGGCCTGTATCTCGTCCACTTTTTCGGTGGCAATGCCGAACAGATCGTTTTTAAGGCTGCCCGCCCCGGCCCCGGTGATCATGATCCGCTCAATATCGGTCATTCTGATGTTGTTCTCCACGATCATCTTGCCGAAGGCCCCGGTGGCGCTGGTCACCGCGTCCGCCGCCCTGGTTTTGATCTTCCGGATCACGGGAAACCCCTGCGCCGTTTCGACCGCGACCGCCTTGGTAGTGGTGCTGCCTATATCAATGCCGACAATCATACTCATACCTTTTTGATAAAAACGTCGAAGGCCTTTAACCCCAGCGCTACTACGGCGGTTACAATGGCGCCCGCCGCTACGACCCCCAGGACGACCGCGAGCAGGGTCCGCTTCCTGCCTATACCCAGCACCCAGGCGCCCAGGGTACCGGTCCAGGCGCCGGTTATGGGAAGCGGGACAGCCACAAAGGCCGCTACCGCAAGCCAGCCCCATTTTTCTACCCCTTTCCTGAGTTTCTGCCTTGCCCGCTCGACAAAACGGTTAAAGAATTTTTCGTACCACGCTATCTTGAGGAAGAGCCTGTGCAGGGTGGAGAGGAAGAGCCAGCAGATCGGCGCCACCAGGGCGTTCATGAACGCGGCGAAGGGCCAGGCCGCGTACCAGGGGATGCCCTGCGCCATGGCAAAGGGGATGCCCCCCCGGAGTTCCGAGATGGGGAGAAACGACAGGAACGCGGTCCAGAAAAGAACGCCCGGCAAAGTCATGCGTAACATAGCCTACAATACCAGTTCCCAGTACCCTACATCAAGCCATCGGTTCATCTTAAACCCGATTTCATGGAACTGGGCCGCCTTTTTAAAGCCGAAGCCCTCGTGAAGCGCTACGCTTCTTTCGTTGGGGATAGTGATAACCGACATAAGCGCGTGGATGTCCGTCTGCCGCAGAACTTCGACGATCCGGCCGAGAAGCCTTCTCCCGATACCCCTCCCCAGGGCATCGCGCCGCAGATAAATGGAATCTTCCGCAGAAAACCTGTAGGCGGCCCGCTCGTGCCACCTGTGGGCATAGGCATAGCCCAGGACATCCCCGCCCTCTTCCCACACGAGCCAGGGATACCTGCCGCTAATATCCCGGACGCGCTTCTCCATTGCCGGCGGGCTGAGTTCCTCTTCTTCAAAGGTAAAAACGGTATTGGCAATATAGTAATTATAAATGCCGCAAAGCGCGGAAGCGTCATTTACGGTTACGGGCCGGATCATCCCTGCTCCCTGGCCGGCGTGTCGTTTCCGTTTTCCGGACGGTCCCGGCGGCCCAGGTTTTTTTCCTGCGACACCACTTCTATTTTCCGCAGGCTCATATCCCCCGAATCGCGCAGCATAATACAATTTCTGCCCCGGGCCTTCGCCTCGTAGAGGACATAATCGGCTTCGCGGTAGAGATCCTCCGCAGAATCCGCAACCTCGCCCCGCAGCACGTAAAGCCCCAGGCTTGCCGTTACATAGGGCGCGGCAACAGACCGCGCGTGGGGTATATTCAGATCGGCTATCATGTTGAGCAGCTTAATCGCCACCCGTTCGGCCTCGGCGATGCGGTTTTCCGTCCAGAGAACGATGAATTCCTCGCCCCCCACCCTGGCGGCGAAGACCTTTTCCTCTTTAATAAGCTGTTTCAGCACTCCCCCGATGGCCTTAAGCACCTCGTCGCCCTTCTGGTGTCCGTAGCAGTCATTGTAATTTTTGAAAAAATCCACATCCAGCATGATGACGCATACGGTCTGACGGACATGCTGGTTGGCGTTGACGTAGAATCGTACTACGTTTTGATATTCCCGCCGGTTGGCAAGCCCGGTTAATTCGTCCCGGACGCTTTCCTCGCGGAATTTGTCGCGATCCTTTGAAAGGCTGTAGTTGGCGATCATCTCCTTTATCGTCATATACGATACGTGCCAGGAAAGCGCGACTTCCGTCAGGGCGGCTATTGTTACCTGTACTACATCGGTACGCCAGATTCCTGCGGGTTTGAATAAAACCGCAGCCGTCGAAAAAGCGACCGCCATGCCGGCGACCCAAAGCAGATTGTGCAGCGCCCGGATGCGGAAGACCGACTGGAAGCAGACGAGGAGGATTATAAAGCCTGTCGCGTTCTGGTTCTGCCTGCAAAATACATCAAAGTAAATTCCGAACAGCAGTACCGTTAAAATATAGAAGAAGAATACAGGGTAAAAAAATTCCCCTGAATACTTCGCTGCCCGGATTAGGCGTTTTACATACAGGAAAATCAGAAATTCCGGCACGGACGCGACCGCAAGGGCAGCCGCCTCGGACGCCTGTTGTTCAGCCGCGAACTGGATAACGGCGTATACCAGCAGCATCGCCCCTGTTACCAGGGAAATAACCGCGAGGCTATTAACGTTGTACTTTAGAAGGTCTTCCCGGCAGTTTTCAAGAGTTTCCCTGGAAAAGGAATAATAGTGCAGAAATGAAAATACGGGAAGCATCGCTGCTGCTACCCGCCCCAGAGAGACGGCGGATATACTCCCTGCTCGACAAGCCGGCTGATGCGATTCACGGCCAGCTCCCTGTCCTCTTTATAGGTGACGCCGAACCATTCGGAATCCGCCTCAAGCGCTTTGATATCGAGGAGGCCGTTCTTGACAAACCAGTCGGCTGCCATGGGGAGGTAGCACTCGCCCTTTATATCCTTTGCCTTTTCGGCGAGGAATTCGTCAAAGTAACGCCTGAGCGCGGGGAAAATTCCTGCGGGGAAACCCCAGCAGTTCATGGACACCGGCGTATTGTCCGGCAGGAAACGCTTCGCGCCGCCGGGCCCCGTGTTGTAGATTTTCCCGTCGGCCTCCCGCGCGATGGCGGTAAGCTCGTCAACCGAGGACAAAAGGCCGTTTTCAATTTCGCAGACCCCCCGGGTAACCGTTCCCTGGGAACTCAGGGTCTTGCAGAGGCTGTACGGCACAATCGCCCCCTGGGTAATGTCCCCGGCAAGGTACTCGCCTAAAACCTCAAACGATTCCTTCCCGTAAAAATCGTCGGCATTGATAACGGCGAAAGGCGCGTCAATCACGTCTTCCGCGCAGAGCAGGGCGTGGGTCGTCCCCCAGGGCTTGGACCGCCCCAGCTTCCGGCTTTCCTCAAAAACAGCGGGCGGGACGATGCTGTCCAGTTCCTGGAAAGCCAGGCCGCAGGGAAAAGCGGAGCCAATCCGGGCCAGCACAATTTCCCGGAATTCTTTTTCGATGTCGCGGCGTATGATGAACACCGCCTTCGCGAAACCCGCCCGTTTGGCGTCAAACACGGAATAGTCCAGAAGCACCTCGCCGCTTTTGCCAATCCTGTCCATTTGTTTCAGCCCGCCGTAACGGCTCCCCATTCCGGCTGCCAGTACCACTAAAATCGGACCTTTCATCGATACCTGTCTCCTGCGGTAAATTTTAATTTACTTTTTATGAAATAACCACCTGGGCGTGGCAGCGCCGCCGCCGAAACGGCCGGCGGGTCATAGCTGCCTGCCCGTGCGGAGCTTTTCCTCGAAGCGCTCCAGGGCCTTTCCCGCGAGCGCCTCCGGCCCGGCGTCCGGCGATCCAAGCCTGCGCCCCAGCTCGGCGAATTCTTCCCGGGAAAAAGCCACGCTCCCCAGCCTGTGCCGTTCAAAGGACGCGCAGCAGAGGGGCGCTACCTTGCGGGCGATGTCGTACATCGCCTCCGCGTAGCGGCGGATTTCAAGCTGGGCGTGGGAATCGAGCCGGAGTTCCAGGAAGTGGAACAGATTGTGAAGGTCGATCTCCCAGTACCATTCGGTATAGAGGGACAGGGGCAGGTTGATCCGGGCTAGCTCCCGGGCGATGCCCTTTTCAATGAGCGCCGAATATTCCGCATACGAGCGCTTCTGCTCCGCACCCATCGCGGCCTTTACCTCTGCGGCGAAGGCGGGGTCCAGCGCTTCTGCGGAACGCCCCTGCTTGTTGTCCGTGCTTTGCAGGGCAAGATCCGCGTCCGCGGGAATGTAAAAGTCGTCCTTCATCACCGAGTAGCGGCCCGAAATCTCGTTCAGGCTGGCGGTCCGGTGGCGCACCATCTGGCGGGCCACGAAAATGGGCAGCTTCATGTGGAAAACGAGCGCGATCTGCTCGAAAGGGGATGTATGGTTGTGCCGCAGAAGGTAGTCGATAAGCCCCGCGTCCTCGCGCACGGTCCTGGTCCCCGCCCCGTAAGACACCCTGGCCGCCTGCACGACCCGGTCGTCGCTCCCCATATAGTCAACCAGCCTGACGAATCCCCTGTCTAAAACCGGGAATTCCCTGTCCAGTATCGCCTCCGCTTCAGCTACTATCGAATGGGCCACATCTTCCTCCTGAATCCATTATAGAAGACAGGGGGCCTGTTAGTGAAGTAGCCCGCACGGGCGGGTGCCGACCGGCTGCCCGCCGTTCCCGCAATCGTAACTAGAGTCTGTCCATAATGTAGACACATTATGGACAGACACCCTTGAAAACAGCATTTTCGCAGCCCTTGGGCGAGAAAATGCAAGGTCTGTCCGCAAAGTAACCGACTTTGTGGACAGACACTAACTATTCATCAGGACCGAAGCAAAAAAGCATTGGCAAAAATCAATAATGTGTATAAAGTATAAATAGTGTGTGGAGGCATATAAATGCGGACAAATATTGAATTGGACGATGCTTTGGTAAAAAAAGCCATGTATCTAACAAAAATTTCTACCAAAAAAGCCTTAATTAATAGAGCGCTGGAGGAATTAATAAAATCCAATACCCGTAAAGAGATGCTCAAATTTATGGATTCGGGCATTTGGGAAGGCGATTTGAAAAAAATGAGGGAAATGAGGTGAATTTAATTGTTGATTCAAGTGTTTGGATTGACAGCTTTAATCCAAAAATGAAATCGGCTGAAAAGGAAGTATTAAAGCAATTAATTCTTAACGATTATCCGATATACCTGTG
>JAIRRR010000131.1 GCA_031255875.1 Treponema sp. | reverse complement strand
TGTCTCTGCGGGAATCGGGAAGGCCACCTGCCGGAAACTCAGGCGCCTTGCCTGCGGGGAAAGCCCCGGAAGCGCCGCCCCGCCGGGACACGCCGGGAAAACCGGCCGCCGGGCCTTCCAGGACATCAGCATGCGCTGCCGGGAACTGGCCGGCCGCTGGCTTCCGGACGATAGGGCGGGGCCCCCCCGCAACAGGCCGCTCGGAAGCCTCATCAACGGCCTTACGCCGCTTTTGCCCCCGGGCTGCCCGGCCTGCGGCCGCAATGACCGGGCCGAGGACCCGGTACTGGCCCGTTTCCCCGAGCGGACTTACCGCCGCTGCCGCCGCTGCTCCCTGGTGTACCTGGAACGGGCCGCGCCGCCTTCTGTTGAATACGGGGCCGATTACTTTTCTGATTCTTACCGGAAACAGTACGGCAAGACCTACCTCGAGGATTTCCCGAACCTGAAAAAGGCCGCCCTGGCCCGCCTCCGCCGGATCAGGCGTATCCTCCCACAAAGAGGCGGCCCGCCCCGCGCCCGGCCGGAACGGCTGCTGGACATAGGCTGCGCGTTCGGCCCGTTCCTGGCCGCCGCTGCGGAGCAGGGCTTTGAGCCGGCCGGCATCGATCCCTCGGCGGAAGCCGTGGCCTATGTGCGGGACGAACTCCGCCTGCCCGCGGCCCGGGGCTTTTTCCCGGAAGCGGCGCGCGGGGATTCCTTCCCGGAGCAGGGCTTTGCCGCCGTGACGCTCTGGTACGTGATCGAGCATTTTACCGGCCCGGGGGAGGCGCTTGCCGAGATCCGCCGGCTGCTCAGGCCCGGCGGGGTCCTCGCCTGGTCCGCGCCCTCATTTTCCGGAATATCGGCCCGCAAATCCCGGGCTGAATTCCTCAGGGCAAGCCCCGGCGACCACTGGACCGTCTGGGATCCCCGCCGGGTTTCGCGCGCCCTCGGCCGTTTCGGCTTTGACCTGCGGAAAACCGTGATCACCGGCCATCATCCCGAACGCTTTCCCGTGATAGGCGGCCTCCTCAAGAACCGGCGCGGGGCCGCCTACCGGCTCTGCCTCGGTATAAGCCGGGCTTTGGGCTGGGGAGATACCTTTGAAGTTTACGCAGTAAAAAGAGCGGATGTCTAATTATGGAAAACACGAGGAAAGGCGGCCGGCAGGAAGGCCGCAGGAAGCAGCTTATCATTCTGGGGGCGGGGATCATGCAGGGCCCCGCCATAAGCATCGCCAAAGAGATGGGGCTTGAAACCGTGGTGGCGGACGGCGACGGCGGGGCGCTGTATGCGCCTCTCGCGGACAGGTTCGAGCGCATAGACCTCAAGGACAAAGAGGGCGTGGAGGCCCTGGCCCGGGATCTCAAGGCAGGGGGAAGGCTCGCCGGCATCATGACCGCGGGAACGGACTTTTCCGCCACCGTCGCCTGGGTCGCCGAACGCCTCGGCCTTCCGGGCATACCCTACGAGACCGCGCTCAACGCCTCGGACAAGGGCCGCATGCGCCTGTGCTTCAAACAGGCCGGCGTCCCCTCCCCGGAATTCCTTACCCTGGACGGAATGCCGCCCGGCGGCCTCTCCCTCCCGTTCGGCTTTCCCGCCGTGGTCAAGCCTGCGGACAACATGGGCGGCCGGGGCTGCCGCCGCGCGGACAGCCCGGGCGAGCTTGAATCCGCCCTGTCCGGCGCGGTCAAATTCTCCCGCAAAGGCCGCGTGATCGTGGAAGAGTACATGGACGGCCCGGAATTTTCCGTGGACGCCCTGGTTTTTCACGGCGAAATCACCATCTGCGGCCTCGCGGACCGGCATATCTGTTTCCCCCCCTATTTTATAGAGATGGGCCACACCATGCCCGCGGCCCTGGGGGAAAAAGAGGCCGCCTCCCTGCTCGGCGTTTTTACCGAAGGGGCCAGGGCCCTGGGGCTTTTGGACAAGGATGCCGTGGGCGCGGCCAAGGGCGACATAAAACTCACGCCCCGGGGGCCGATGGTGGGCGAAATCGCCGCCCGGCTTTCCGGGGGCTATATGTCCGGCTGGACCTACCCCTACGCTTCCGGGGTCGAGCCGACAAGGGGCGCAATCCGGGCCGCCATAGGCCTCAGGCCGGACTGCCCGGGCGCGGCCCGTTCCTGGACCTGCGCGGAACGGGCGTTTATCTCCATCCCCGGCAAGGTCCGGTCCGTTCACGGCCTCCGTGACGCCAAAGCGGCCCCCTATGTAAAAGACCTCTTCCTCCGCGCTTCGGAGGGCGGCCGGGCCGATTTCCCGGAAAACAACGTCTCCAAGTGCGGCAATGTCATCGCCGCCGCGCCGGACAGGGAAAGCGCGGCGGAAGCCGCCGATTTTGCCGCCCGGGCCGTCCTTATCCGCCTGGAAGCCCCGGACAAAGCCACCGCAGCCTTCCTGGACGCAAAAGACAGGGCCGCCCTGTGGCCCCCCGCGGCCTTTCCCGTGGGCCCGGCCGTCGTTTCCGCCCTGGAGCGGCTCCCGGATCCCGCCCCCCGGGCGGGCGTTTCAGCCCCGGCGGGGCCCGCCCTGGTCCCCTTTCCCGATTTTGCCGAATCGGGCCTCAGGGATTACGCGGGCCGCAGCGTGGAAGAGAGCCTCGACGCGGTACGGTCCCTCACCGGCTTTTCCCTGCCCCCGGCGCCCTCCGGCGGAGCCGCCGCAGGCGATCTCCTGGGCCGGCGCTTCTGGGCCGCCCTTATCCGCGGCGCTTACCAGGGGGCCGCCTATATCGTGGACCTTTTGTACGGCAATTCCCGGAGCGGCGGGGCGGGCGGCGATGATCTTTAGCGGCAAATTCCCCTCCGGGGCGGGTATTCAGAGAGGGGGGCCTGTTACCGTAAGGCGGCCGCGCCGGGGATCAGGCCGCTTTCCGGCCCCCCTGCGCTCCAGCCCCGCTCTCCGGGCCGGACACGCGCGGCAGGCCGCGCCGCCCCCCGTCCGGGCTTCCGCTACCCCCCATCCAGGCTGGCGGCTCCCGGCCGGGCGACCGTTTCCGGGCCGCTTGCCCCGCCTTCGCGGCCCGGCGCTGATCGCAATCCTCCTCGCCCTGTCCTTTCCCGTTCCCGCCCAGTCGGACAGTTCCCCCAACGGCCTCCAGCAGGGAACAAACCGGCCTGCGGATTCTTCCGGCGGCCCGGAAACCGGGAACGCCCCGGTCGGCGGCCGGAACAGCCTGGAGCCGAGCCTCTCCCTGGACGACGCCCTGAAGTCCCTCGGGCCCGATCCGGCTTTCCGCTGGGACCCCCTGTTCCGCACCGGGAACATTTCCCTTTCGGGCCACCACGCCTCTTTCGGCGCCGCCTATCCCGGCGAGGAGGCCCCCGTGATCCTCGATTCCCGGGAAATCCTCAGCCTTCCCGCCCCCTGGCTGGAAAACGGCCTCCTCCGCTTCCCGGAATCCTTTGTCGCCGGGATAAAGCGGGCCTTCGACGACTCCATCCTCAACGAACAGTTCCGCTACCGCATCGCCGCCATCGTCGTAGACCCGGGCCACGGGGGCAAGGATCCCGGCGCCCGGGGGACCCACACGATCAACGGGAAAAGCATGACCCTTTCGGAGAAGGACATCACCCTGGAAGCCTCGCTGGACCTCTACGCCCGGCTCAGCGCGGCCTATCCGGACAAGCGGGTGCTCCTCACCAGGGACCGGGATGTGTATCCCACCCTTGAAGAACGGGCCTCCCTGGCCAATTCGGTCCCCCTCAAGGACAACGAGGCCATACTCTACGTTTCGATCCATGCCAACGCGTCGCTGAACCGGCACGCCCGGGGCTACGAGGTCTGGTACCTCAGCCCGGACTACCGCAGGGACCTCATCGACAAGGAAAAATTCCAGGACAGCGCGGAGATCATCCCGATCGTGAACGACATGCTCCAGGAGGAATTCACCAACGAAAGCATCATGATAGCCCAGGCGATTAACCGGCGCATCGGCGAGGCCATGGGCCGCTCCCTTCCGGCGCGGGGGCTCAAGGCTGAGGAATGGTTCGTGGTCCGCAACGTCCGCATGCCCTCGGTCCTGGTAGAGCTCGGCTTTATCACCAACCCCGCCGACGCCGAGCTCCTCAGCTCCGGGGAAAGCTTGAAAAAACTGAGCGAGGCGATATATAAAGGAATTACCGATTTTGTAACGAGTTTTGAAAGTTCCGGAGGTTTTATCTTTAGCCAATGAGCGTGTTTTCAAGCGGGGCCGCCCGCAAATCCCCGGGCTTGGGCCTGCTGCCGGGCCTCCCCGCCCGTTTTTTCCGCAGCGCTGTCTGCCGCAGGCTCCTGTACCTCGTTTTGCTGGGCCTGCTCGCCTTCCTCGATTACCGGGCGCGGGGGCTTGCCCGGGCGACGTTTGTCTTTTACGACATTGAGAGCGGGAACGAGCTGGTCGAGGAACGCCTGCTCCCCCTGCCGCCGGGCCGGGAAGAAAAGCTCAGGTTTTACGCGGACGAGGCCCTGCTCGGGCCGGTTTCCCCGGGCGCCCTGCCCCTGTTCCCGCGCGGCGTCCGGCTCGAGTCCCTGCTGTTCCGGGACGGGACGGCCTATCTGGACCTTTCCGAAGCCGCAGCTTTTCCCGTCGAAGGGGGGGATGTCTTCAAAAGCCTGTCCGCCCTGCGAAGGGGAATCCGGCGGAATTTCAGCTTTGTAAAGGATGCGCGCCTTTTTGTCGCGGGCAACGAGGCTTTTCCGGAAAAATTCCGGCAAGAATAGGGCCCGCCGGAAAGCCGCGCGGATTTGCCGTCCGAATGCTGCAAGAATTGTGAAGATTTTGCCAAGGCAGCGGGATTTTTGGATTCGGCCCTTGATTTTTGCGTTGCGGGCGGTTATAATTTATATACGGAGGCGTCTGGGGATGCCTGGGGACATGATCGGCGTTGTTGGATATTCCGGCAAAAACCGCCCTGGAAAAGAATTTCTGACAAAGGGCATTGACAAATTGCCGGTATCTAATATACTCTGGTATATCTGTAATACTAACTATTCTATAATGCATTTAAAGGAGCTGTGAATGAAACGGATATTCATTCTTGTAGTTATCGCTTTGTTTACCGTAGGGGCTTTGATAGCTGAAGAGGCCGT
>JAIRRR010000126.1 GCA_031255875.1 Treponema sp. | reverse complement strand
ACTGGCTTTTTAAAATAGCGGTCCCAAGGGTGTAGTTGCCGGGATTAAGGTCAAGGCGGATAACCGGGCGCTTTTCCCATCCCCAGTCCAGGGAATCAATCGCCAGGGCCGGCCGTCCCTCGGCAGCGGCGAAAAGTTCCCGCCGCCCCTCGAACAGCGCCCCCAGGGTCGAGCAGAGCAGGGATTTCCCGAAGCGCCTGGGCCGGGACAGGAAGAAAGTCCTCCCCGATCCGGTTACCAATCTATGGATCTGGGCGGTCTTATCCACATACACAAAGTCATCTTGCCGGATACTCGCGAAGTCCTGTATGCCGATGGGCAGTTTCCGCTTCATATATATAGTATGGCCCATGCGGGGCGTTCGGGCAAGCCGTCGGCCCTTCCCACCGTGCCGGGGCTACCTGCCGGTATCCCGTATCCATCCCCAAACCCGGCCATGCCGGCCCTTTTCCAGGGCGGGCCAAACTCCGCCGTGCTGCGCCATAACGCCGACGCTGTCCGGGGCGCAGTGGATGACGGGGAAATCCGTTGCAGCCGACTCACGCTTTCGCCGATCTTCCCCGCCTGCCAGCTGTCGCCCCCGGTCCCGAGGGATGTGACCCGGCGCCGCATCCGGCTGGTCCCGGACCGCTTGCAAAAACCCGCGACCCCGGCCAGGGCGGGGCTGCTGGCCCAAGGGCCGCCGTCGGCATACCGGCCGTCTACCGGCGCGAAACAGGTCGGGGCGACGACAAAACAGCGGGCCGCGTAACGAGCCGGCGCGTCGTCGGCAGTGTCAAAGACCCCGGGTTTCCCCCGGGCGAAGCCGGAAGCGGTAATAAACGCCGACCTTTTAAGACTCTTCATCTTGAGATCGCCCAGGTGACGCTTCAGCGCGTCTTCGATGTTGGCCGCGCCGTATTTCGGGTTCTGGGGGTTGAGCCGCCATAGCAGCGGCGGTTTTTTAAATATGCCGGGGCCTTCGTTCCCAAATATCCCGCAGACCTCTCCCCGGGATTTGCCGGAAGCCCGGAGGGCCGCGATAATAGAGACGGCGGACGTCCCGGCAGGGAATCCGGCGGGCTGTACGCCCCAGCCCCCGCCCTTCCGCCCGCGCCCCGCCGGGGACTGCGCATAACGCGCCTTCTGTCTACCCCGGGCCGGGCCCTGCGGCCCCGACGGGGCCGCAGGGCAAGCGGGCGGACCGCTACAGCGACTCGCCGCCGAAGCTGGGCGGGGGCTCGGGGGCTTCCGGCTTTTCCCGGGGCGCTGCCGGTACCGGCGGCGACTGGGCCGGGGCGTATGCCGGCTGTACCGGGGGCGGTACGGCGTATTGGGGGATGTTCGCATCCGGCAGGCCAAAGAGCTTGATCCCCTCGTCGGGGAAAGCTTTCTTGACCGCGCTTACCGCCCGCTCGATTCCCCGGGCCTCCTCCGGCTCGCACCAGACAACCAGCGCGAAATTTTCCTCCGGCCAGATGGCGTCCCCCATGCGGGGGCCGCAGCTGCCTACTCCGTTGACATTGACGTACTTGGTGTAAAACTTGGCCACCCCTTCGTTTTTCAACGCCTCAAGAATGTTTTCTTCCACCGAATGGTTCGCGACAATTTCTACCCTAATCATAATCCCGCCTCCCCGCCAGGAATTGCGCCGGCGGCGGCCTGCCGCTGTTTCGCCTGCTTCCGGGTAATGCCTGCGGCAATACGCTCCCGGCGGGCCTCCGCTTTGGCGATTCGCTCGTCCGAGCGCTTGTTCATAATATAGTACACCGTCGGCATTAGGAACAGTGTCATCAAAGTGCCGAAAGAAAGCCCGCCCAAAACAGTTTTGCCTATAGGCGACACCATTTCCGATCCTTCGCCGGGAAAGAAAGCCATGGGCACAAGGCCGAGGATGGTGGTCAGCGTGGTCATCAGGATGGGCCGCAGCCGGTTGCCCGCAGCCTCAACGCAGGCATTGTACAGGGAAAGGCCCCGCTTGCGGAGCATATTGGTGTAGTCCACCAGCACGATGCCGTTATTGACGATGACCCCTACAAGCACCAGCAGCCCTACCGCAGTAAGTATGTTAAAGGTATCGCCGGTAATAAGGTATATCGCCACAATGCCGATAACCGAAAGCGGTATGGTAAAGATGACGATAAAGGGATCCCTAAAGGATTCAAAGAGGGCCGCCATGATCCCGAACACTAGGCATGATGCGACCGATATTATCAGCACAAAACGCATCATCAGCTTCATCATCTCCGAGTTATCCCCGGCATACTCGATAACCACGTCGTCCTCGGCGGGGATCTCCGCGGTTATCAGGGAGCGGACCTTGTCCTCGAGCACATTGAGCTTGGTCCCCGGCACTACGCCGCTGGTAACGTGGATTACCCGGCTCTGGTTTTCGCGGCTGATGGTCATGGGGCCCGTCCCCTCCTTATACGAGGCAAAGTTGGACAAGGGCACGCGGCCCGCTACCTGGCTGTTCACAAAGATATGATCCAGCGCCGGCCTTGTGCTCCGGTCCGCTTCCGCGAGGATCAGCACCACGTCGTAGTCGCTGCTCCCCGACTTGTAGCGGGTAGCGGTAACGCCGTCCACCGCCGCCTTGATCTCGTTCCCGACAGTGTAGGTGTTGAGCCCCAGGGCGTAAATCCTGTCCCGGTCCAGCTCGATCTCTATCTGCGGCATCCCGTCCCTCAGGCTTACCTGGGGTTCGGTAACTTCGGAGATATTCTGCTTGAGCAGCGCGGCGATTCTTTCGGCAATCGCCTTTCCCTTTGCCAGATCGTCGGTACGGACGACAATGTCGATGGGGTTACTGCCGCTCATCATGCCGCCCCCCTGGAAGTTGAATATTACTCCGGGAAACTCATTAAAATACCCGCGCAGCTTTTCCTTGATAGTATCGGCGGAATCTATGCGCTCGCTGTACTTGGGAAGGTTGATCCTCAAAGAGCCGGAATTACTGGAAGCGCCGCTAAACATACCGCCGCCGCCGGCATTGAGCATTATCCGCTCGTAACCCTGCACTTCCCTCTCGACAATGGACTGGAGCCGGCGGAGCGTCGATTCGGTTTCGACGAGCGGGGTCCCCATGGGAAGGGTAGCGGAGATGGAAACACTGTCCTGATCCTGGTCAGGCATAAAGACCCACCCTATCTTAAAAATAAGGGGGACGCTGCCTATCAGAAGCGCGAGAATAACGCCGATGACAATAATCTTGTGGTGCAGTACCCAGCCGACCGATTTGCGGTAGGCGTTGTCAAGACCCAAAAAGAACTTTTCAAACGCCCGGTCTATGGGCGCGAGGAATCCCTTCAAGGGTTTCTGCTTCCGCGTTACCAGGGGGAAATAATGGCTTGACAGCACCGGCACGAGCAGGATAGCCACCAGGAGGGAAGAAGAAAGGGATATGACCACGGTAAAGGCCAGGCCCGCGAACATTTCCCCGGCTACCTCAAGAAGGCCCTGGAACATGACCAGGGGCGCGAAGACGCAGATGGTAGTAAGCGTGCTGCCGATAATGGCCATCATCATTTCCTGCGAGCCGATAACAGCCGCAGTACCGAGCTTGGCCCCTTTTTCCCGGTAGTGGTAAATATTTTCCAATATGACAATGGAGTTGTCTACCAGCATACCGACTCCCAGGACCAGGCCCGCCAGGGTCATGAGGTTGAGGGTAAGGCCCGCAAAGTACATCAGCATAATCGTAACGATTATAGAAACAGGGATACTGATGCCGATAATCAAGGTCGGCTTTACCGAACGGAGGAAGATAAAGAGGATTATTATCGCCAAAAGCGCCCCGGAAACGGCGCTCTGGCCTACCTGCGCAATGGAATTCTCGATCTGGTCCGTGGTGTTGAACAGCTCGGTAATCTTGACGTCCTGGGGAAGCTCCCGGGCAATCCGGACCAGCCGGTCCCGCAGCTCCCGGGCGGTCTGGACCGAATTCTTGCCGCTCTGCTTCTGAACCTGCATCATCACCGCAGTCTGACCGTTCACGTAGACAACGCTGGTTTCGTCCCGGTAGCCCTCGTACACGTCGGCAATATCGCGCAGGAACACCGAACGCGGCTGCTCCATCCCGCCGCTCGCGTTCATCCCGCCCCCCTGGTAGGAAATGACGGTATTCTTAATCTCGTCCAGGGACGTGTACTCCCCCATGGTGGTAAGAAGGTAGGAAAGCCCCCCTTCGGTGATGGTCCCTGCGGCGATCTGCTGGTTCTGGGCCGACAGCATCTGCTGTATCTGGGTCACGGTAAGGCCGTATGCCTCCAGCCGGCTCTGGGGTATCTCTACCCTTATGATCTTTTCCCGGCCGCCGTTCACGCTCGCGGTAGCCACCCCCGGCGTCTGCTCGATACGCGGGACTATCGTGTCCTCTGTAATTTCCCTCAGTTCCTCCGGGCTGCGGTTGCCGGTTACCATAAGGCCCATAATGGGGATCATGGCCGGATCGAACCTGAATATCATGGGGGATTCCGAGCCGGTGGGGAGATAGCGCCGTATCCGTTCCAGGGCGTCCCGGACGGAATTGGAGGCGTCCACCAGATCGGTGCCGTAGGTAAATTCCAGGATGATCATGCCGGAGCCTTTCGACGAGGTCGAGGTTACCGTTTCAAGGCCGGACACGCTGGAAAGCGCCGCCTCCAGCGGCCGGGTTACGCTCCGTTCCACTTCCTCGGGGCCTGCCCCGGAAAAGGCGGTATACACCACCAGGTAGGGAGGGTTAATTTCCGGCATCAGATCGAGAGGAAGATTAATAAACGCGAAAACCCCCAGCATGATAAGCAGGAGAAAAATGACAAATATCGTGGTAGGCCGCGATACAATTGTTTTTGCAAAACTCATATCGATATAACTCCTAATTCTCGCTCAAGGGGGCGGACCGTTCAATAATATTGACCCTGGCCCCGTCTTCAAGCAGAGTCTGCCCTTTGATGATAACATCTTCGTCGGGCATGAGTCCCTCTGTTACTTCCAGCACCCCGTCCACCATGATGCCCGGCACAACCAGTTTCTTCCGGGCCACCAGTACCGAGGGGTCTGCCAAATCCTGTTCCGCAGTAAACACGTAGTCTTCCCCGAAACGCTGCACCAGGGCGGAAGACGGTATCTTTACGATGTTCTCTTTCCGCTCGGTGATGATGCGCACCTTGGCGAACATCCCCGCCTTGAGCCGTGACCCCTGGTTGTCCACATTGACCCGCACCTCCATGGTCCGGGATCCGGGATCCACCACCGGGGCCACTTCGGACACGCTCCCCCGGAACACTTCGCCGGGCCAGGCGTCCAGCGTTATTTCGCAGGGCAGCCCCCGGGCCATTTTGGAAATGAAGCGCTCGGCCACGTAGAGTTTTATCTCCAGGGCGCTGCCCCCCGCGATCCGGGCAAGCGGCACCGCCTGAGTCACCGTCATCCCCACCTGGGCGGGCAGGGCGGTAATCGTCCCCGCGATGGGCGCCCTGGCGACGCTTGCCACGTAGTCCATGCCCGGCCGCGAGGGATCGACCTCCGCCACAGGCTGATTCCGGGCAACCCGGTCGCCCACGGCCACCCGCAGCCGCGACACTTTCCCGGCCACGTCGGAGTAAACGTCCACCGAAGAACCCGCCACGATATCCCCGGAAAGGGCCAGGTAGTCGCGTATCTGGCCCTGCACGGCAGCGATAGTGTTCACCGCGAACACCGCCGCCTCCTGGGGCCCGGCCGGCCTCCCGGGATTATCCGCATCCTCCCGCCCGCATCCGGCGAGGAGCAGGAATCCCAGCGCCGCGGTTACGGCGAAAATATTTATTTTAATTTTAATTCTTTTCATTCAGCTCCTCCGTTGCTCAGGGTTCCGAAGGGGACCCCTATGGCATATTCAAGATCGATAAGGCTGGTGAGATAGTTGAACTGCTGTTCCAGGACGCCGATCCTCGCGCGCCGCAGTTCCAGTTCCGCGTTCTGGACCTGGAGGTAGTCGTTCAGGCCCGCCTGGTAGGCGTTTTCCGTAAGCCGGTACGACTGCTCGGCCAGGCCCACCGTCCTGTTCTGGGCCTCCATGGTAGTCTTGGTTTTTTCCAGGGACAGCACCGTGTTGTAGACTTCCAGCTCCGTCCCCCGCATCATCTGGGACAGCCCGATGCTGGCGGTCTGAATACTGTTGTCCACGTCTTCCAGCCCCTGGCCCTCTTTGGTAAAGGGAAACAAACTGTTCAGATTTATTCCCAGGGTAATGGAAAAAGTACCCCGATCGCTCCAGCTGCTCCCCTTAAACCAGCTGTCCTTAAAAGGATCCGCCATAAAGGTAGGCGAATAATTCCAGCTAAAGTTGAGGTAGGGCGTTTTTAACTGGAGCGCCTGCGCCTGGCGGGAAGTCTTCAGGGTGAGAATCTGCTGCCGCAGCTCCAGAATGTCCGGCTTGTTCTGGACCGCCTTCGAGATGAGCTCGTTCAGTTCCAGGTCCACGAAGCCCGGCATATCACCCGCCGAGACAAGCTCGAACGGCGTATCGAAGGGGAGGCCCAGGGTCATGGTAAAATTCGCCATGAGCATTTTCAGGCCGTTTTCCGCCTGATCGATGTTGGGCAGCATATTGTCGCGGGAAACCTGGGCCTGGAGCAGGGTCAGCTGGGGGGCCAGCCCCGAACGGTAATTCGCCTCCGCCATGGAAACCTGCCGTTCCGCAGTGGCAAAACTTTCCCTGAGCAGGGAGACGTTTTCCTTTGCCAGGAGAATCTGGTAATAGGCCTTGCGCACGTCCCGTTCCATTTGTATCCTCGCCTTCTCGTAGGAAACGCGGCCGGTCTGGTAATCCATCCTGATACTCCTGATGCCCTGAAACAGCGCGGCGCTCAGGGTGAGGGACGCGGAAAAATTCCCCTGCACATGCCACCGGGGCGCGTCAACCGAATAGGACGTAACGCCGTATATATCCGGCAAGCCGGACGGCAGGCCAAGAGGGCCGTTCAGCGGAAGCTGCGTTACCGGCGCGGTCCCGCCCACGGTACTCGCCTCGTTGTCCATGGCCAGGGTCCCCCGCACCCCGAGGTCCGGCAGGAACTGGTTCCACACCAGATCGGATTTCCGCTTCTTTACATCCAGCGCCACCCTGGAAGATTCCAGACTCAGGTTGTTCTGGAGCGCCAGGTCCACCGCTTCGTCGGCGCTGATACGCCGCGCGGTCTGCCCGGGATCGGGCGCGGCCTGCCCCGGGGGAGACGCCGCTTCCTGGGCGGCCAGCCCCGCAGCGGGCAGCAGCAGGGCTGCGGCGCAGAGCAGCGGCCTGATAATACCGGCGAAC
>JAIRRR010000014.1 GCA_031255875.1 Treponema sp. | reverse complement strand
GCGGACGGGCGGAGCGTGCTCTTCAACGTATTCGAAGGGCTTGTGAAGCCGAACCCCGACGGCGGCCTTGAGCCCGCAGTGGCGGAAAACTACGCTGTGGAACAGGACGGCCTCGCGTACCGCTTTACCCTGAGGGAGGGCCTCCTCTTTCACGATGGATCGCCGGTAACGGCGGAAGACGTGGTTTTTACCCTGGAAACCGCCCGGGCCAACCAATTCGAGGGGTTTGCCAATATCGCCGCCGTAGAAGCCCCGGACAAGAGAAACGTGCGGATCAGGCTGAAGGAAAAGGATCCTGAATTCCTCACAAACCTTACGATCGGGATTGTGCCGAAAAACAACGGCGACCGCGAAAAGAGGGCCATCGGGACCGGCCCCTTCATCATCGATTCCTACACTACGCAGCAGTCCCTGGTGCTGGTAAGGAACCCCAATTACCGCAGGCCCGGCTACCCCGTGCTCGACAAAGTAACGATGGTATTTGTGGCGGATTCCGACGCACTGCTCACCGCGCTCCGGGGGGGCAATATCGACGGGGCGGCTATAACGGGCGCCCTGCTCCAGCAGCTTCCCGAAGACAGGTTTGACGTTGTGCCCGGCTATTCCAACTCGGTACAGCTCTTGGCGCTCAACAACAGCGCAAAGCCCCTTGACGACGTCCGGGTACGCCGCGCCCTGAATTACGCGGTTGATGTCCGGGAGATCATCGACACCGCCTTTTACGGCAGGGGCGAGCCTTCCGGGAGCCCGCTGATTCCGGGCCTTGGCCGCTATTACGAAGCCTCGCTCAAAAACCCCTACCCGGTCGATATTGCCAGGGCCAAAGCCCTGCTCGCCGAGGCGGGGTACCCCGGCGGCTTCCCCCTGGAAATAACCGTGCCCTCCGCCTATGTGATGCACGTGGACACCGCCCAGGTGCTGGTGAACCAGCTTGCGAAAATAGGCGTTGGCGCCGCGATTAAGCAGGTCGATTGGGCGACCTGGCTTTCCGAAGTCTACCGGGGCCGCCGCTTCCAGGCGACGATCATCTCCCTGGATTCCAACAGCGTCTCCCCCCGCTCGTTCCTCGCCCGCTACCGTTCAAACGCCGACAGCAACTTTATCAACTTTAAGAACGCCGATTTTGACAGCCTCTACGACTCGAGCCTTTCGGAGATGGACGATGCCAAACGGGCGGCCATATACAGGAACGCACAAAAAATGATATCCGATAACGCGGCAAGCGTTTATATCCAGGACATCCTGGGCTTCAAGGTCCTCCCCAGGGGGCGTTTCAGCGGGCTGCTCAATTACCCGCTTTACGTAACCGATTTTTCTACTATTACCGGCAGATAATATGGGCTTTGTCGGGAAAAGGCTCGCGGTAACGATTCTGACCCTGTTTTTGGTGTCCTTCCTCAGTTTCGCGGCCTTTTCCGTTATCCCCGGCGATCCGGCGCTCCTCGCCCTGGGGACCGAGGCTTCGGACGAGCAGCTTGCCGCGCTCAGAACGGAGATGGGGCTTGACCGCGGCTATTTCGAGCGGTACTTCTCCTGGCTCGGCAAATTCCTCACCGGCGCCCTGGGCAGTTCTTCCCGCTTCCGGGGGCAGTCAATTTCCGCCCTTGTCGCCGAAAGGCTGCCGGTAACTTTTTCCCTTGCCTTCCTCTCGCTCGCCCTGATCCTCATCCTCTCCGTGCCGCTGGCGATACTGTCGGTAAAAAAAGAAAACGGCGTTACCGACCGGCTGCTGAATACCCTGACCGCGCTGACCATTTCCTTCCCCGGTTTCTTCCTGGGCATACTCTTTATTTGGATATTCGGCCTGGTATTCCGCCTCTTTGTCCCGGGGGCCTATGTTGACTACCGCGACAATTTCCCCTCTTTCCTCGCCTACCTCTTCTTCCCCGCCCTTACGGTCGCCATTCCCAACGCGGCGATCCTGGTCAAATTCCTCAGGGGGGCGATTTTCAGGCAGCTTAAAAGCGATTATGTGCGTACCGCCCTGAGCAAGGGCAATACCCGGCGCGGGGTCCTGCGGGGGCATGTGCTTAAAAACGCGGCAATCCCCGCGATAACCACGCTGGGCATGATCGTCGCGGAGATTTTTTCCGGGAGCATCGTTATCGAGCAGGTGTTCGGCATTCCCGGAATAGGGCGGCTCCTCATAGCCTCAATTAGCTCCCGCGATTTCGCCATGGTGCAGACGCTGGCGGTCTATATCGCCTTCGTGGTAGTGCTTGCCAATACCCTCGCGGATATTGCCATCAGAATCGTCGATCCCCGGATCCGTTTCCGCGCCTGATCCGGAGCCTGTCGGAGTTCGCCAATGAAAGAAAAAACCGGGGCCGATTTTAAAATAGGCGTGTTCCTCTCCGGCCTGGTGCTTGCCATGGCCCTGGCCGGTTTCTTCTACACACCCTACGGCTACAACGACATGGACAGTTCCGCGCGTTTCAGCCCTCCGGGGGGGGAACACCTTTTCGGCACCGACAATTTCGGGCGCGACGTGTTTTCCAGAATCATGGAGGGCAGCAAATACACCCTGCTTGTGGCCCTGCTTACCGTGTCGGGGAGCGCCCTTGCCGGTTCCTCAATCGGCCTCCTTTCAGGCTACGCGGGGGGCGCGGCTGACGAAATTATCATGCGCCTCGTGGACGCGCTGAGCTCGTTCCCCGGAATACTCCTGGCCCTTGTAATGGTATCGCTTTTAGGCAGCGGGGAGGGCCCGCTCGTCATCGCGCTGCTCGTCCTGTTCGTCCCAGGCTTTGTACGCATCATGAGGAGCGGCGCGCTTCAATACAAGGGGCGCGATTTTGTAAAAACAGCGGAACTGTGGGGCTGCCCGCCGGCGCGCCTCTTGTTCGTGCATATCCTGCCCAACCTGTTTTCCTCCCTGCTTTCGGCGGTGGTCCTGGGGCTGGGCAACGCCATACTCGCCGAAGCCACGATGAGCTACCTCGGCCTCGGCATACAGCCGCCCCTGCCTTCCTGGGGGCGCATGCTCGCCGAATACCAGGCATTCCTCTTCAACGCCCCCTGGTGCGCCCTGGCCCCGGGAATCATGATAATGCTGACGGTGCTGGCGTTCCACTATCTGGGCGAGGGGATCCGCCGCCGCTACGTACGGGGCCAGCCATGACGCCGCTTCTGCGCGTAAAAGATCTTGCCATAAATATCGTACACGGCAAAAATGTTTTTTCCGCAGTTAAAAGTATAAGTTTTGAACTTTGGGAAGGGGAAATCCTCGGCATTGTCGGTGAATCCGGCTGCGGGAAAAGCCTTACCGCCCTTGCCATTCCGGGCCTGCTGCCCCAGGCCGCGGAAGCCGGTTCAGGCTCGGTCTTTTTTGAAGGGAGGAATCTGCTCGCGCTTTCCGAACAGGAACTCTGCCGCGTCCGGGGAAATGAAATCTCCATGGTCTTCCAGGAACCCCTCCTGTCCCTCAACCCCCTCCTGCGCGTCGGGAGGCAGATAGAAGAATCGCTTTTACTCCACGGGAAAAAGGACCGGAAAAACAACCGGGAACAGATACTGGGGATCATGGAGAGCCTGGGGCTGCCCGACCCCGCCGGCCTATTCCGCGCCTACCCCCACCAGCTTTCCGGGGGCATGTGCCAGCGGGTGATGATCGCCCTGGCCATGATATGCGGCCCCAGGCTGCTCATCGCGGACGAGCCGACTACGGCGCTCGACGCGGCGATACAGGCGCAGATTATCGGACTCATCAGGAAGATCAACAGGGAGCGCGGGACGGCGGTTCTTTTTATATCGCACGATCTCGGCGTTATCAGGCGGCTCTGCCACCGCGTCCTGGTCATGTACGCGGGAAAAATCGTCGAGTCCGGCAAGGCGGAGGATGTGTTCAGGAGGCCCCTCCACGAATACACCAGGGGGCTTATCGGTTCCATCCCGGATAGGAAACGGAAAGGCAGCGCCCTCGCGAACATCCCCGGGAAGGTGCCCTCTGTCGAGGAACAGCTTCCGGGCTGCCCCTTCGCGCCCCGCTGCGCGAAAGCCCGGGAACGCTGCCGGGAAGCGTTTCCGGAGGCAACGGCTTTTGGCAGCGGGCAGCGCGTCCACTGTTTCGCAGCGGAACCGCCTTCCGGGGAGGCGCGGCCGTGAGCGGCAGGGCGGCGCTGCTCAGCGTCAAAGACGTTTCAAACCGCTACATTGTCCGGGACAGGGGGGGCTTCGGCAAGAAAGAGATAAAGCCCGTGCTGGACCGGGTGAATCTCGAAATACAGGAGGGCGAAATCTTCGGCCTTGTAGGAGAATCCGGCTGCGGGAAAACGACCCTCGGGCGCTGCGTTTTGGGGCTCATCGAATACACGGGGGAGATCGCCGTGGACGGCATAAGGCAGGACAGCCGGGGGAGGAGCAGCGCCGCGAAGCGGCGGGAAATGGCGAAAAAAATACAGGCGGTGTTTCAGAATCCGGCCTCTTCTCTTAACCCGGCAAAAAGGGCCGGCTGGCTCCTTGAAGAACCCCTGCGCATACACCGGGCCGCAGGCAAAGCGGAGCGGGAAAGGCGGGCGGACGAGATCCTCGAACTTGTCGGCCTTGACCGCAGTTACAAGCGCCGCAGGGCGGACGAGCTTTCCGCGGGCCAGAAGCAGCGTATCTGCATAGGCTGCGCGCTGATGCTGCGCCCGAAACTCATCATCGCCGATGAGCCCGTGAGCGCCCTCGATGTTTCGGTGGGGGCGCAGATACTCAACCTGTTCCGGGATCTGCACGAACGGCTCGGGCTGTCGCTGCTCTTCATCTCCCATAACCTCGGCCTGGTGTACTACCTCTGCGACAAGATCGCGGTGATGCGCGGGGGAAGGATCGTGGAACAGGGCCCGGCCGAGCGGGTCTATTCCTCGCCCGAACACGGGTATACCGGGAAGCTGCTCCTCGCGCTGGGGGAAAGCGGCGGGGCCGCCGGGCAGGGCGGAGAAACGGCGGCGGGAGAATTTGCGCCCCGCCGGCCTTCGGCGTATAATCAATAGAGAAGGTCCAGCCCATGAAAACCGTTTTTTTCGCAGTATTTTTTACCGTTCTCGCGCTTCCGGGCTTTGCCCAGGATATCGGCGATTTTACCGTCACCCAGGATACCTCCGGCAATGCCGTTATCACCGGCTACCGGGGGAGCGCGAAAGATCTGGTGATTCCCCCGGCCATTAACGGCGTCCCGGTCAGCGCCATAGGCCGCGCCGCGTTCAGGAATCTGGCCCTCGTTTCCGCAGCCGTCCCCGGATCGGTAGCCTCCATCGGGGACCTCGCCTTCGCGGACAACGAACTGTCCAGCCTCGTTTTGAACGAGGGGCTGACAACCATCGGGATAAGCGCGTTCGCGAACAACAAACTGACAAGCGTGGCCATCCCCGACAGCGTTACGACGATAAAGTACGGGGCGTTTAACAAAAACCCCGTAACAGCCGTGAGCATTTCAAACAGAGTCGCGGCGATCATGCCCAGGGTGTTTTCGAAAAACGCGCTTTCGGAAATTACCATCGGGGGCAGGGCCGAACTGTACATCGAAAATTTCGAACCGGGCTTTGTCAATTACTATATCAGCCGGGAAAGGCAGGCGGGAACCTACGTAAAAACAGACGGCGTCTGGCAGCTCCGGTAAGCGCCAGGCGCAGCAAACTGCTAACCGATGGCCGCCGGGCCGGTCTCTCCGGTACGGATGCGTATGGTTTCCTCCAGGGGGAGGATGAATATCTTCCCGTCCCCGATTTCGCCTGAACGGGCGCCCCGGACAATGGCGTCTACCGTAGGTTTCACAAAGCTGTCGTTCACCGCGATTTCTATCCGTACCTTTTTGAGGAGCTTTACTTCCATTTCAACCCCCCGGTAGTGCTCGGAATAACCTTTCTGCTGGCCGCAGCCCATGGCGTTGGTTATCGAAATCTTGTAAACCTCCGCCTTGTAAAGTTCCTGCTTTACCTCGTTTAACATGTGGGGCTGGATATACGCGACAATCAGTTTCATTTTCTACCTCATTTACATATTGCTGAAGATCTGGAAGCCGGCATACGCTTCAGCCTTGTGCTCCGACAGGTCGAGGCCCATCAGCTCTTCCCTGGGGCTGACCCTAAGGCCGGCGGCGGCCTTGATAACCAGGAAGAGAACAAGGCTGACAAGAGACGCCCACGCGCCTACGGCCAGGACGCCGACGAGCTGTACGCCGAGCTGGGCGAAACCGCCGCCGTGGAGCAGGCCGGTAATCCCGTTCTCGGGGGCGTTGGCCCAGATGCCGACCGCGACGGTGCCGAAAATGCCGCACACGCAATGCACGGAAACGGCACCCACCGGATCGTCAATCATGAGGACCTTGTCGATAAACTCCACCGACAGGACCACCAGTACGCCGGCGATAAGGCCGATAATTACCGAAGCGCCCGGGGACACCACCGCGCAGGAGGCGGTAATCCCCACAAGGCCGGCGAGAAGGCCGTTGAGGGTCATGGAAGCGTCGGGTTTTTTGAACCAGAGCCAGGAGAAGATCAGGGCGCTGGCCGCGCCGGCCGACGCGGCCAGGCAGGTGGTTACGCAGACCCGGGCGATGCTGAGGCCGCTCCAGATGCCTCCCCCGCCCACAGTGGCGGCGCCGGTGGAAGCGCCGTTAAAGCCGAACCACCCGAAAAAGAGGAGCAGCACGCCCAGGGCCGCGTAGGGGATGTTATGGCCGGGAAAGGCACTGACGGATATCTTGCCGTCCGGCCCCTTCGCGTACTTTCCAATCCGGGGGCCCAGCACGCAAGCGCCCATGAAGGCGGCCCAGCCGCCCACGGAATGAACCACGGTGGAACCGGCGAAGTCGTGGAAGCCGAGCGAGGCAAGCCAGCCGCCGCCCCAGACCCAGTGGCCCGAGACAGGGTAGACGAACGCCGAAATGAAGCAGGTATAGATCAGGTAAGATTTAAACTGGGTCCGCTCAGCCATGGCGCCGGACACGATTGTCGCCGAAGTAGCGGCAAAGACCGCCTGGAAGAACCAGCTCGTGTAGAAGCCGCCATTTTCAATATTCAATTCCATGGGGCCGGGGAAAAACTGATCCGCCCCGACAAGCCCGCCCAGGGCGTCTTTCCCGTACATAAGGCCCCAGCCCAGGGCCCAGTACACGATGGCGCCGAAGCAGAAATCCATCACGTTCTTCATGGTTATGTTGGCGGCGTTTTTCGCCCTGGTCAGGCCGGTCTCCACCAGGGCGAAGCCGGCCTGCATGATAAACACCAGGATGGAGCCTATGAAAAGCCACACCGCGTCCAGGGAAAACCCCAGGCTTTCGACGCTTTCCTGGGCGGAAAGGGAAGCGCCCCCCGCGCACAGAAGCAGTACCGCCAAAACGAACAATTTTTTCCGCA
>JAIRRR010000315.1 GCA_031255875.1 Treponema sp. | reverse complement strand
CTGCTTTGCGGGGCGGCTTTCATCGATCTGGACGAGCGCGTCGAAAAACAGGCCGGGAAAAACGTGCGGGAGTTGTACCGGGAAGGCCCCGGGATTTTCAGGCAGGCCGAAGCGGAAGCCCTCGCCGGTCTTTTCGCGGGAAATGCCCCCGGCGCGGCCTGTCCCCCGGCAACGCCCGCCCTGCGCGTCATTGCCGCAGGGGGCGGCCTTGCCGATAACGAAGCGGCCCTGTCCCTCCTCCGGCAGCCGGAAGCGGGCCGCGTCCTGCTGGTCTGCCTGGAAGTGTCCGCCGAAACCGCCTGGACGCGCATCGGCAAAAAAGCTGCGGAAACCGGGGAGCTGCCGCCCTTTCTCGACACCGGGCACCCCCGGGAGACCCACCGCCTGCTCCACGAGCGGCGCTCCGCGGCGTACCGGGAGATCGCCGGACTTATAATCAACGCCGAAGGAAAGGCCCCTGCCGCGCTTGCGGAAGAAATTCTGGCATACTTGCGGCGCCCGGCGCGGGATTGAATAATGGCCGCAGGACATCACGGACACAAAAGAAATGCCTATAAGAGAGAGGCTTTCCCTTCCCGCGTATTTCACTTTTTCGGCTTCAAGGTACTGCATTACCGGTTACGGCGAAGGCGCCTGCATTTCCGTAAGGTATTTCCAGTACCGCTTTGGCATGAATTGCCGCTGGAGGCCCGGGTTTTCGCGGTCCTTGTTGCTGACGGAGCGGTGGTAGGTCCGCCAAAGCTCCTCCCAGCGGCCCGGTTCCCCGCGGGCTGTTTCGCCCGGAAGGGCGGCGGCTTCCGCAAACGCGCGCGGGCCGGCAAGGCGGGGCCTTTCGCCGGGGAATTCCGCCAGGACCAGGCCCCGCTTTTCGTCGATAACGGCCCAGGGCGTCCCGCCGAAACGGGTCTCAAAGTGCCCGGCAAGGGCGGGCAGCACAAAATGGTCCGGCGCGCACCGGGCGACGTACATTCCGGCCCTGTCCGGGCAGAAACGCAGCAGGCCGCGCAGCCGGTCAATCTCGCGGGTAACCTTGGCGGCGGCCTCCAGCACGGTCCTGGTATCGCTGTCGGCCCGGTCGCCCGCGGCGGCGTCCGCGGCACGGCGCGCCGGTTGCCCGCCAGGGCCGCCGCCGGCGCGTTCCGCGGCGGAAAGCAGCTTGCGGCAGAAACGCCGGATGGATTCGGCGGGCAGGGGTTCGCTCATGGCGGCAAGGGCGGCCGCGTTATACGCGTAAAGCGAAATCCTGCGGAGTTCCGGCGGGGCAAGCGCGGTCAAGTCGGTCGGCGCCGGGCCGGCGGCCTCCTCGAAAAGCCCGCCCTCCTGTCCGGCCGGCGCTCCGCCCGCAGCCTGCCGCAGATATTCGCGCAGCCCCGGCACCTCGAAAAATTCCCCCACGCCCTCGTTGTCAATGAGATCCCGCACCGCCTTCCCTCCTAAAAATCAAATAACGGAAGCTGGAGCCCGGCGCCGTCGGTATTGGCGATGGCCCTCCGCACCCGTCCGGGGTCGTCCAGGCTGTCGGCGGCAACGCCCCCCACCGTGATAAAATACCGGGCGCGTTTCAGGACCACCCCGATACGCCGCAGGCCTTCGTATGACAGAGAACGGGAGCGCCGCTGCTCGACAATACGCCGGGCCGACGTCGCCCCCACGCCGGGTACCCGGAGCAGTTCTTCGTAGTCGGCGCGGCCCAGTTCCACCGGAAAGCGCTCCGGGTGCCTTAAAGCCCAGGCGGTTTTCGGGTCTACCTGTATGTCCAGATGGGTAGAGCCGCCCTCCAGTATTTCTTCCGGGGAAAAGTGGTAGAAGCGCAGGAGCCAGTCCGCCTGGTAGAGCCGGTGTTCCCGCGCCAACGGGGGGCCGCTGAGTTCCGGGAGCCGGGGGTCCGGGATACCGCCGCCGCCGGGCACGCCCACCGGGGTATAGGCCGAATAGTACACCCGCCTTAGGAAAAATTTCCGGTAAAGCGCCCCCGAAAGCGTGATGATCTGCCGGTCGTTTTCTGCGGAAACCCCCACGATAAGCTGGGTGCTCTGCCCCGCGGGCGCGAATACCGGCGCTTCCCTGCCCGGGTGGAACGCCCGGCGCCTCCGCCTGTCCTCGCTGTTTTCCTTTTCGGCGGCCGACACCTCTTCCATCGCCCCGAAAATCACCTTCCCCGATTTCTGCGGCGCGAGACGTTGCAGGCTCTTGTCCGTGGGAAGCTCGATATTCGCCGAGAGCCGGTCCGCCCAGAGCCCGGCCTCCCGTATGAGCTTTTCCCCGGAGCCGGGGATAATCTTGAGGTGGATATAGCCGCCGAAGCCCGCCTCCGTGCGCAGTTTCCGCGCGGCCCCGACGAGTTTTTCCATCACGATATCCGGGTCGGCGAATATCCCGGAAGACAGAAAAAGCCCCTCGATGTAATTGCGGCGGTAGAATTCGCAGGTAAGGGTTATGAGCTCCTCCGTGGTAAATGAAGCGCGGCGGGTATCGGCGGAAGCGCGGTTGACGCAGTAACTACAGTCGAAGCGGCACACATTCGAATAGAGCACCTTGAGCAGGCTTACGCATCTACCGTCCTCCGTCCAGCTATGGCAGACCCCGGCGGGCAGGGTCGCCCCGTAGGACGCGCCCCGCCGCCTGCCGCCTTCGCCTTTCATGCCCGAAAAGCCCCCGCCCGCCTTGCCGCTCCCGGAAGACGCGCAGGACGCGTCGTACTTCGCCGCCGCCGAAAGCACGGCGATTTTCTCGCTGAGTTCCATATCAATACTATACAAAGGTATAGGAAAGATTGCAAGATAAATTAGTTAAAAAGGACTGGTAATTTATGCGAAAGTATGTACAATATTATAGAGTCTTTGTAAAAAAGCCCGAGGGGGGCCTTGGTAATTGGGGGAGAGGGGTTTACGTATGAAGAAAACTCTGATCGCGGCGGGATTTTGCTTGTTCATCGCAACGGCTGGTTTCGGGCAGGCCCGGTTTGTATACGGAACCGGGGTGGGAAGGTATTTTGAGGAAACTTCCTACAGGCCCGTCGGCCTGGAAGAGGCGCTTTTATCCTATACCGTTGAAAAATTTAAGGTTGTAGCCTCGATCCTGTACTCGGGCTACAACAATTCGGGCAGATTTGAGACTTTTATGGTCCGCGATCCCGCCTGGGCGTTCAGTTCGAATGTAGTGCCGGTATTTTTTATGGAATTGAAGGGCAGGCTGGACAGCAGGTACACCGAACTGGTTAAAAATTCCGGGTACGGCGGGATGATAGCGGTCTTATACATACGCAGAAAGGTAATCGGCGAGGAAGACGCCGGCATTAACACCGAATTTATCATAGACGCCATCCGTTTCCCGTTCACGCCGACGCAGTAGCCCGGTCAGCGGGCCGGCGGGAGCGGCTCGTCCCCAAAAAGGCAGCGTTCGACCAGGTCCGCGACCCCATCGTCGTCGTTGGTTTTGCGGGTAACAAGGCAGGCCGCTTCCTTGAGCCGCGCGTCCCCGTTCAGCATGGCGACCCCGTAGCCGGCCCAGCGGATCATAGCCTCGTCGTTCATGGAATCCCCCACGGCCATGACCTCTTCCCGCCTGACCCCGGCGAATTCCGCTACTTTTGCCAGCGACGATCCCTTGTCTATCCCCGGCGGCAGGATCTCCAGAAAGTACGGCTTGCTGGTAAAAAGCGTCACCTCGTCGCCTATATACGAGCGGAAAAGGCCCTCCAGCGGCCGGAGTATCATCGGGTCCCCGGG
>JAIRRR010000223.1 GCA_031255875.1 Treponema sp. | reverse complement strand
GGTCGGGCAACCCGGATTTGAACCGGGGACCCCAAGTCCCCCAGACTTGTACGCTAACCAACTGCGCTATTGCCCGGCCAGGGAATCTTGCCGCCGCTTTCCGGCAGGATTTTCCTACTCTACCACAAGAGGCCGCGCCGTGTCAATGGGCCAGGTTAGATTTCAGCAATTCAAAAGATCCCTGCAAAAATTGCCCGGACGGCCGGACCGTCCGGCGCGTACCGCGGCAAGCGCCGATCCGCGCCTTGTTTTTTTTCCCCGCTTCCCGGATAATTGCCCCATGAGGCGCAAAGACAGGGAAATTACCGACACGGAGGAATTGCTCGCGATCATCAGGGCGAACAAGGTGTGCCGGCTGGGCATGGCGGACGGGAGCCAGCCCTATGTAGTACCCCTCAATTACGGGTTTGAATTCGACACCGGCGGGCTCGTTCTCTACTTCCACGGGGCGGGCGAGGGGAAAAAGATCGATATTCTGAAGAAAAACAGCCGGGTCTGTTTTGAAATTGACGGGGAACACGGACTCTCTGAGGGAAAAAACGCCTGCGAATACGGCTTTTATTTCGCCAGCGTCATCGGCTTCGGAAACGCCTGCTTCATTGACAGCGAGGCGGAGAAGGCCCGCGCACTTGCCGCCCTTATGCGGCACCAAACCGGGGAGGACCGGGCCTTCGCCTTTTCCCCGGCGCAGTTAAGCGCGGTAACCGTGTTCAAGGTAACGGCCCTCTCCTTTACCGGGAAACGCCGCGCCCCGCCGCCGGATGCTGGACCTCCCATGCCCGGTTAAGGTCCCGCGCGACCATCCCTGCGGCCGGGCGCTTTGATCTTTTTCCGCTTTCGTTTATACTGGTTTCATGACTCCCCTTATCAAAGAACTTTTAAAACTCCCCCCGGATTCCCGGGAAGTTACGGTCTGCGGCTGGGTGCGGACCAAGCGGGAACTTAAAAACATCACTTTCCTGGAAGTAAACGACGGCTCCTGCATGGCCAGCATCCAATGCGCCTTCGCGCTTTCCCCGGACGGCGCGTATGGCGGAAATGCAAAGGCGCTCGGCGCGATCGGCACGGGCGCGTCGGTGGAAGTGCGGGGGAAGCTCGTGCCTTCGCCGGCATCGGGCCAGCCGGTCGAGGTGGCCGCCTCTTCCGCCGTTCTTGTAGGGGACGCGCCCGGTTCGGCAAACGCGGCGGAGGACGCGCGGGGCGGGCCTTCCTATCCGCTGCAAAAGAAGCGCCACTCCCTGGAATTCTTGCGGGAAATTCCCCACCTAAGGCCCAGGACCAATACCTTCGGCGCTGTCGCCAGGGTGCGGAGCCGCATCGCCTTCGCGGTCCACGAATTTTTCCAGGAGCGGGGCTACCAGTACATCCACACCCCCATCATTACCGCGAGCGACGCGGAGGGGGCGGGGTCCATGTTCCAGGTAACGACGCTGGATTTGGCCGCCCTGGCCCGTTCCGGCAAAGAAGTCGATTACTCCGGGGATTTCTTCGGCAGGAGGACGGGCCTTACCGTATCGGGGCAGCTTGAGGCCGAAACCTACGCTACCGCCCTTTCACGGGTCTATACCTTCGGGCCGACCTTCCGCGCCGAAAATTCAAACACTACCCGCCACCTTGCGGAATTCTGGATGATAGAGCCTGAAACGGCTTTTACGCGCCTGGAAGGCAACATGGATCTGGCCGAGGATTTCCTCAAATACATCTTCGGCAAGGCCCTGAACGAATGCGGCGCGGAGCTTGAATTTTTCGACGCCCGTATTCAAAAAGGCATAATAGAAACACTGCAACAGGTAGTAGAATCCCGCTTTTCAAGAATAACCTACACCGACGCGGTAAAAGAACTTGAAAAGGCGGGGGCATCGGGAACATCGTTTGAATTTAAACCTTACTGGGGCTGCGATCTCCAGAGCGAGCACGAAAAGTACCTTACCGGGACCGCCGCGAAAGGCCCGGTGATCGTCACCGACTATCCGGCCGAAATCAAGGCTTTCTACATGAAACAAAACGACGACGGCTAGACGGTCCGCGCCATGGACGTGCTGGTTCCCCGTCTGGGGGAAATTATCGGCGGCTCCGAGCGGGAGGAAAACCTCGACCGCCTTGAAAGCCGGATGAAGGAGCTCGGCATGAACTGCGCGGACTACGGCTGGTACCTCGATCTCCGCCGTTTCGGCACGGTCCCCCATTCGGGCTTCGGCCTGGGTTTCGAGCGCCTTGTCCAGTACATCACCGGCATGGCCAATATCCGCGATGTCATTCCCTTTCCCCGGGCGGCCGGCCAGGCGGACTTCTGACCATGGCGCTGCTTGTCCTGGTTTTTTTCCTCTTCTTTCCCCTCTCCGGCCTTTCCGCCCAGGAGCCGGCCGCCGCAGGGGATATAATCACCGCTGCGGCGGAGAACGCCCCGGCCCTTGGTTCCCGGGCGGCGGCGCTGATCGACGCGGAAACCGGCGCACTGCTCTACGCGAAAAACCCGGACCTGCCTATACCGCCCGCCTCCCTTGCAAAACTTATGACCATCCATGTGGCCTTAAAAGAGGCGGCGGCGGAAAACGCCTCCCTTGACGAAACCGTGGAGCTCCCCCGGCAAAGCTGGGCCATAAACCAGCCCCCCCGTTCCAGCCTGATGTTCCTCGCCGCAGGGCAGCGGGTCACTATAAGGGAGCTTATCCTGGGGCTTGCCGTCCCCTCGGGAAACGACGCGGCGGTCGCGATAGCCCTGCGCTTCGCCCGGTCGGTGGATGCCTTTACCGGGAAAATGAACGCGGAGGCCCGCTCGCTGGGCCTTGAAAAAACGTGGTTCGCGGAACCTTCCGGGATATCCGAATACAATTTTACGACCGCCATGGAATTCGCGCGGTTCTGCCGCGAGTACCTCAGGATGCACCCGGAAACCCTCGCGGAATTCCATTCGATGCCGGATTTCGCCTACCCCAAGGCCGAAAACGTCGCCGAGCGGTACCGGGCGAACCCCGGCACCATCGTGCAGCAGAATCACAACAGGCTCCTCGACAGCTCCCCTCCCGGCAGCCGAAGAAACCCGGACGCGGTCGAAGGCGTTGACGGCCTTAAAACCGGGTACATAGACGAGGCCGGTTATAATATCGCCCTCACCGCCTCGCGGGAGGGGACAAGGCTTATCGCGGTAATCCTGGGCGCGCCGGCAAACTACCGCGGGGAACGGGTGCGGAACGAGGACGGGCGGAATCTCCTGAACTGGGGCTTTGCCAATTTCAGGACCCTGCGCCCTGCCCTTCCCGAAATCGAGCCTTTGCGCGTCTGGAAAGGCAAAACCAATTACGTCAATTGCGTTCCGGGCGAAAGTTTGAATTTTACCA
>JAIRRR010000180.1 GCA_031255875.1 Treponema sp. | reverse complement strand
ATAGAAGTCTACGAGCTTGGCGGGGCCGCGGTATGAGCGAGGGCGGCAAGGCCGAAAGCAGGGCCGACGACAGGGTTTTGATGAAGGGCAACGAGGCCATCGCGGAAGCCGCGCTCCGGGCGGGGTGCCGGGCCTATTTCGGCTATCCCATTACCCCCCAGGGGGAAATTATCGCCTATATGGCGAACCGCTTGATAGACGCCGGGGGCGTCTTTATCCAGGCTGAAAGCGAGATCGCCTCGATAAACATGGTATACGGCGCGTCGGCGGCGGGCGCCAGGGCCATGACCAGTTCCTCAAGCCCCGGCATCAGCTTGAAACAGGAAGGCATCTCCTACGCGGCCGGCGCTGATCTGCCGGTCGTAGTGGTGAACGTGTCCAGGGGCGGCCCGGGCCTGGGTTCCATCGCCCCGGCCCAGAGCGACTATTTCCAGGCTACCAGGGGCGGCGGCCACGGGGACTACCGCTGCATCGTGCTGGCGCCCAAAAGCGTGCAGGAATGCGCCGACCTGTGCTATCTGGCCTTCGACCTGGCGGACAAGTACCGTATGCCGGTCATGGTCCTCGCCGACGGCGTTATCGGCCAGTCCATGGAAGGGGTCCTGCTGCCGCCCCCGGTGGACGCGGCATCCCTGCCCGGGCGGGACTGGATCGTGGGTCACATGGCCGGGGAAAAACGCCCTCCCCGGCACATAAGCTCGCTGGGCCTGGTGCCCGAGGAAATGGAGGCCCGGACCCGCGCCCGTTTCGAGCGTTACGAGATTATCAAGGCCGAGGAGACCCGTTTCGAGGCTTCCGGCTACAGGATACCGTGCGGGTCCTTTACCGGCGAGGGCGCGGACATCACCCTGGCGGCTTACGGGACTTCGGCCCGCGTCGCCCTGGGCGCGCAGCAGCTCGCCGCGAAAGAGGGGATACGCGTCGGCATATTCAGGCCCATCACCCTGTGGCCTTTCCCGTACAGGGCCCTGTCGAAAATCGCCGCCACCGGCAAGCCCATCCTTGTCGTGGAAATGAGCCTGGGCCAGTTTGTGGAAGATGTCAAGCTCGCCGCGTTCGAGGCCGGGCCGGGCAGCCCCAGGCCCCCCATTCACCTTTTGGGGCATTCCGGCGGGATGATCCCCTCGGAAGAAGAAGTGTTCGCGGAGATCGTGCGTATCTTAAGAAAACAAGGGGCCGGAGAAAAATGACGGAAAAACAGATACGGGGTTTCCCCGCGACGATGAAGAGGATGCCCACCAAGTACTGCGGGGGCTGCGGCCACGGGGTAATATCCCGGCTTGTCGCCGAAGTGATACAGGAGATGGGGCTGCGGGAAAGGACCGTCATTACCAATCCTGTCGGCTGCGCCATTTGGGCGGACCTTTACTTTGACTGCGATTCCGTACAGCCGGCCCACGGACGCAGCCCCGCCGTGGCCACCGGCATCAAGAGGATTCTGACGGATCACCTGGTCGTCTGCTACCAGGGGGACGGGGACATGGCCGCTATCGGGACCGCCGAAATGATCCACGCGGCGAACCGGGGCGAAAAGTTTACCACCGTCTTCGTGAACAACGCCATCTACGGCATGACCGGCGGCCAGATGGCACCGACCAGCCTGGTCGGCCAGAAGGCCGTTACCGCCCCCAGGGGCCGCGATCCGGACGGGGCCGGCATGGGCTACCCCATCAAAGTGGCGGAGCTCCTCGCCACCCTCGAAGGCACGCGCTACCTGGCCCGGGGCGCGGTAAACAGCGCCGCCAATGTGCGCAAAACCAGGGCGTATATCAGGAAGGCTTTCGAAGCCCAGATGCGGGGCATCGGTTTTACCATGGTGGAGGTACTCTCCCCATGCCCCACCAACTGGGGCATGGAGCCCGTCCGGGCAGTGGAATGGCTCGAACAGAACATGATTCCGGCCTTCCCGCTGGGCGAAATCAAGAACACGCTGGACAGCCCGGCGCTAAAAGCCGCCGCGCCCGTTCCCGCGCTGGAGGCCGCCGGATGACCGAAAGATCGATATTCGCCGGTTTCGGCGGGCAGGGGATCATCTCGCTCGGCCAGATCTGGGTTTACTGCGCCATGAAAGAGGGGAAAAACGTTACGTTTTTCCCGTTCTACGGCGCCGAAAAACGCGGGGGCATAGCCCGTTCCTCGGTGGTGGTTTCCGACGGGGAAATCGCCAGCCCCATCGTTACTACGCCGGACTCGGTCCTGGTTATGAACGCCGATTCGCTCCCGCTCTGCGAGAGCATCCTGAAACAGGGCGGGCTTATGCTCATCAATTCAAGCCTGGTCAGGGAGGAGCCGAAACGGGCGGACATCAGGCCCGTCAAAATCGAGGCCCAGGCCGTCGCGGAAAGGATAGGGAACGCGCGGGTCGCCAACATGGTCGCCCTGGGAGCCCTGGCGCGCCTTACCGGGGCGCTCGCCATCGACGAAATCGAAGGCATACTGGAAAATTTCTTTACCCCGGACAAGCGCCGGTACATCCCCCTGAATGTAGAGGCAATCCGGGCGGGCTACGAAGCGGTGTAGCGCC
>JAIRRR010000145.1 GCA_031255875.1 Treponema sp. | reverse complement strand
TTGTACCTTGGCCGCGACAATTATCCGGACGAGGAATTCCAGTTCCAGCAGTATAAAAAGGTGCTCGAAACGCTGGGGGACCGCGAGGTCGTCATCCGCACGCTCGACATCGGCGCGGACAAGCAGGCCGGCTATTTCAATCTGCCCCGGGAGGAAAATCCTGCGCTCGGCCTGCGGGCGATCCGCATCTGCCTCACCCGCCCGGAACTCTTCAAGACCCAGCTTCGCGCAATCTACCGCGCTTCGGCATTCGGCAACGCGGCCATCATGTTCCCGATGGTCAACTCGCTTTCCGATCTGCTGCGGGCAAAAGAAATCGCCAAAGCCGTGCGGACGGAACTTGCCGCGGAAGGGGTCGCTTTCAAAGCGGACGTGCCCATCGGCATCATGATCGAAACCCCGGCCTCGGCCGTCATCAGCGACATCCTTGCCGCCGAGTCGGACTTCTTCAGCATCGGCACCAACGATCTTACCCAGTACACCCTCGCGGTTGACCGGCAGAACGAGTCCATCAGCGAATTTTGCGACATCCAGCACGAGGCGATACTAAGGCTCATACGGCTGACAGTGGAAAACGCCCACAAGGCGGGCATCTGGGCGGGCATCTGCGGAACCCTTGGCGCGAACCGGAAGCTCACCAAAACCTTCCTCGATATGGGCGTTGACGAGTTGTCCGTCGAGCCGTCGTTTATTCTGAAACTCCGCCGCGACATAATGCGTTTCGAGTAGGGCAGAAGAATATTTGACCGCGAAGCGCGGCAACCGCTAGGGCGTGTTCCCGCTGATGGTCCCGCCCGTGTGTGTGAAAACCGCTCCGTAAGGGGCCACATAGACACCCCCGCTTACGGCGCTGGCATTGCCGCTGATGGTCCCGCCGGACATAGTAAAGATGCCCAAGGGCGATATATGGACCCCGCCGCCTGTATTCTCCGATTTATTATTGAGGATATCCCCGCCGGTCATGATAAACTCGCCTTTCCCGTTTATCGTTACGCCGCCGCCGCTTCCCGTTCCGGCCCCGCCGTTCCCGCTGATGGTCCCGCCGGTCATGGTAAAGGTATTCTCTTCGCCCACGAATACGCCCCCGCCCGAGCCTTCGACATTGCTGTAACTATTGGTGGCGAGGTTGTCCTTTATCGCTCCGCCGGTCATGGCCATACTGCCCTTGTAGAGCAAAACGCCGCCGCCCAGGGAGGCGGTATTGCCGCTGATTTCCCCCCCCGCCATGACAAACTCCCCGTAGGAATCTGCCCCGTGGGTGCCTACGCATACCGCGCCGCCCCACAGCACATAGCCCCCGGTAAGGGTCAGGTTGTCGCCCAGGGTTACCTTATTGTTCGCAATGTACAGTACCCGGCCTTCGCTAGCCTTGCTTCTGTTGGCGTTTAATACCCCGCCCATGACGGTATCTCCCTTAAGGATGATGGGCGGATAGTTGCCGGCCCCCGACACGTCAACCATGGCCTGGTTGGAACCGGGGCCGGAAGCGGTTATGGTCCCGCTGATCACGATGACGGCGCTTTCGCCGGCTTTCCACTTTCCGCCCCGGTATGCGGATCTTATTTTGGCCAGGGCCGCCCGGACCGAAGCCAGGGGCTTTGAAACATTGGTCCCGGCGTTTGAATCCTTCCCGCCTGCGGAAACATACCAGACGGAGCCCTGCGGTCCCTGGGAGTCGCCCCCCAATCCGGGATCGAAAAAAACCGTTTTGCCACATCCTGCCATAAAAACTATGGAAAAAGCCGTCACAAAAAAAATAAAAGCGGAAAAAAGAGATTCGTTTTTCATATTTTTAAATTTATCTAAAGCCGTTCCATCAAACCAAAGGCTGTCCTAAAGGGAGCTGGAACAAGCTCTCCTATCTCTAATTTACACACAGAGGAACAAAAAATCAAGGGGCAAGATCGATTTTTTTCACCGGGCGGGGAATTCTCTTTGCCGGGTCGATCCGGGTCTGGGGCCGTCCCTGCTTAACGGAACTGCCTGACGGCGTCTATCATGGCGAGAAAATTTTCGACCGGCACGCCGGACTGGGTGTTGTGGATAGTATTGAACACGAAACCGCCGTCCCGGTTGTAGATTTGGATACGCTCCGTAACCTGTTTAAAAACCTCGTCGGGCGTGCCATAGGGCAGGGTATGCTGGGTATCCACGCCGCCGCCCCAGAATGCAATCTTTCCGCCAAATTCGTCCTTTAAAGTCCGGGGGTCCATATCCCGGGCGCTGTTCTGAACCGGATTGAGAATATCAAAACCGGCCTCGATCAATTTCGGGATCAGGGGCCTGATCGAACCGCAGCAATGTTTGAACACCTTCCAATTCGTGTTCCGGTGTATCCAGTCGATCATACGCCTGTAATACGGCAGATACACGTTGGCAAAGGTCTCCGTGGAACACATAGGGCTGTTCTGGTTGCCAAAGTCAGCCCCGCACAGGTACAGGACATCGATATTATCGCCCACAGCTTCCTTAAACAGCGCAAGGTTTTTCAGGGCAAGCCGGGTCTGCCGGTCAAAAATCTCTTTGAGAAAATCCTGCCTGCTTGCCATTGAAACATACCATTCCTCTATATCCCGGATACCCTTCGGGTGTTTCAGGAAAGTAGCGGGAACAAAGGCAATGTCGCCAAGCGCGGTCCCCCCCAGCGACGCGATAACCGCGCAATCGGTACTGCTGCGCAATAACCCCGCCTCTTCCCGGGCGTACTTCAGTTCCTCTTCGCTTATCAGGGAGAATTCTTCAAGATTGTCGTCAAGGGAAAGATCGTCTTCGTCAACAGGCGCTCCGCGTTTAAGCGCGTCAAAGTAATAGCCGCCTTTGGGCATATACCCGCTGGGAGGGACCGTAGAATCGCCCTGGGGGTACTGATAGAGGCCCCCCTTCGAATCAACGCTTGTGTTGAAATCGCCCGGGACCAGCACCGGCGTACCGTCAAAAAGGGCCCACGGCTTCCACCCGGCATTCCGGAAGCCGAACAGGTTCGTATAGGGCGTAACCAGAACGCAGTCGGAACCGAGCTTTTCCCGGAGGTCTTCCTCAACCTCGCCCAGCATTTGGTAGCAATCCACTACCTTGATCGGATGTTCCGGCAGATTATACGCCTTCCGTAACTTGTGCACCATGGAGGCGCTGATTCCGGAAACAGCGCTGCCGCCGAAATCAACGGGTACTTTGTCCGGCTGGCGGTGTTCCAGCGCGCTCGCGATCCTTTCTCGTGACGTCATCTTTCCTTCCTCTGCGGCAAATTCCTCTAAAAAATTTTACGCGGGACTCATACCCCTTGCCGGGCCAGGGCTTCGTTTACAAAAGCCTGCGCCCTGGGAATGTCGTTCTCGTCCAGGTGCTCAATAATAAGCGGAATATTGGGGTGATCTTTCGCCAGTAGTTTAAGGTAGAGATCGTAGTTCAGTACGCCAAGCCCCGGGGCGGGCAGTTCCACCGCGCCGGAACCCCGGAAACTATGGGATTCGTCCGCGTCTATGTCGGCGTGTTTCTCCCCGGTGTCAAGGGCGCGCTTGCAGTCCTTGGCATGGGCAACCACGATCTTGTCGCTCAGGGCGTCAAAGATGCGGCGGAGCTGGACATCCACCGTGTCAATATTGCTTTCGTCAAAATAGTTTGTGGGATCGCAGAGCAGTTTGAGATTCGGCATATTGATGTCTTTGAAAAGCCTGAGCACCTGCTCGATCGAACCGATGACATTGTTGACATAGTTCTCTATCGCGAAACACACCCCAGCCTCCCGGCCGAAACGCACCAGCTCGTAGATGACCTCGCAGGCTTCCTGATAGGCCGATTCGGTGGCGTTTTTGTCGTGCCAGACCCAGTCGCTCTCCTGGTTGTAAGTACCGGTCTCGCTTATCACGTAAGGGCAGCCTAAATCCAAAGCCCGGCTCATCATCATTTTTACATAGGCGATATTGGCCTTTCGTTTGGCCGGATCCGGATGGACCAGGTTGGTGTAGGCGGACACCGCGACGACCGGCAGACTGGCCTGGCGGAATTTGCCGCAGATCGCCCGGGCCTTTTCCTTTGTCAGTTCTTCTTTCGCCGCGTCGCAGTCCTTAAAGGAAACGTCAAGCTGTACGCAGGAAAAATCCGCCGCCTTGATCTTCTTTATAGTCTCGTCAATCGTGTAGGGATAGTACCCGGTAAAAATACCCAGCTGTATCATAATCAATTCCTCCTATGATTCCAGTATTTCTTTAAGTGAAACGGTACGCTCCTCCCGGATGGAGGCGTAGCAGGCTTCCACGCAGGCTATGGTCTCGATATTGTCGCGCGCGCTGATCTCGGGCGCCGTGCCCGCCTCTACCGCCCGCAGCAGGCCGGCCATGGTACCCGCGAAGGCGTCGGGGAACCAGACCGTATCCCAGGACGGCTCTATCCAGCCGCCGGAGACCCTGCCGCTGGTCAGCCGGAGGGTGCTCGGACGATGCTCCGGGTAAACCGGCCAGCCGATGGTGCCGTCGGCCATGCCTTCAAGTCCCTCCACGCGCCACTTGATGTAAATGTCCTTCTCGCAGGGCTCGTTCGGCCAGGCCCAGACATCGTCAAGGCTGGAAGCCATCAGGCCGTCTCCGTACTGGAAGGCGTACTGCGTGATCCCGTCCCGGTGGGAGAATTGGGTCCTCGGATCGGTCCGGCAGAGCGCGGTGATCTTTTCGGGATTGCCGAAAAGGTAGCGGAAGATATCGATATGATGAATACCCATCGCGTACAGTTCCAGCAAAGGATAGTTCTTGAGGAATTCCTGCCAGTGGGGGATTGCCCGCATTTCAATTGTGGCAAGCACGGGTTTCCCCAGAAGGCCCCGGTCCAGGGTATACTTCAGCGCCCGCATCGACTGGTCGTAGCGCATATTGGAATTAACGGCAATGGGAATTCCCGCGTCCTCCCCGATACGGACAATTTCGCGGGTGTCCGCCAGGGACATGGCGATGGGCTTCTGGCAAAGGATGCCCTTGATATGTTTTTGCCGTCCCGCGTAGCGCACAACTTCAAGCTGCACATCCGGGGGCACGGCGATGTCGAGTATCTCGATTTCCCTGTCATCCACAAGCTCCTGCCAGGTCGCGTAGACCTTGGGTATGCCGTGCCGCTTTGCCGCAGTCTCCCGCTTTGCCGCCGTCAGGGAATTGATGGCGACCGGGTTAAACCCCGCATTCCGGTACGCCGTCAGATGGCAGTCGTTCATGATAAAGCCGGCGCCCACGCAGCCAATGCGGAAATCCCGGCGCTCGGGCAATTGCGGCAGGGTAGCCTGCTCCAACTGTTTCTTTAACTCTTCCATAAGCGGCTCTCCATATACTTCAACATTATGGAACGTTCCATATCGTGAAAAGGATAACACGGCTTTGGGGATCTGTCAAGAAAAAAATACAAAAAATCGCGCCGATTCAATTACAGGGGCCGCCGGGAAAACCGCAAATCCATGGGGCACGGGCGATTATGAAAAGGTGGGTTCTCTATAAGAGTAAGGGAGGAGGCTTCAGCGGCTGTTTCGCGGGCGGCGCTTGATGGCGGCCCTTCTCCCGATACCCGCAAGTTTTTCCCGCAATTCGCGGGCGGCGGCTTTGGCGGAGATCCGGCCGTTGAGCAATTCGTTCAGGATACCCTCCGCCACGCGCTCAAATTCCCACTGGGATATCCAGTGTACCCCGCTGTCTATCATGCTGCGGGTATCCTGCATACCGTCAAAGGCGTGGGAAAGCCAGGGATAGGTCTCCCGCATTTCAAACGAATTGAGGGCCGTGTTGCTGGGGATGGTGCCGCCCAAAATATTGTAGGGGATGCTGTTGGCGTCCCGGCAGAGCCATTCCAGAAAATGCCGGGCCTCGCCGTACATACCGCTGCCGGCCCTTATGCCCAGAGACCAGCCCCCCAGGACCGATACCCGGTTCGGCAGGGGCGCGAAGCCTATGTTTTCCTTTGAAACATTGGATTCGTGCCGGTACACGTGGTCGGCGAAATGGGCCTGGTAAATTACCATCATCGCCGAATTCCCCCTGCAAAACTGATCGGCCTGCTCGGCCTGATCCCAGCTTTTCGCGTCCGGGTCCGCGAAGTCAAAGGCCCGCACATACCTGGCCAGCGTGTCTTCGGCCTTTTCCATAAAGCCGGAAACCTCGGCCAGGCCGCCGTCATCCTGGAAAAACGACGCGCCCGCCTCCCAAAGCCTGAGCATCCAGCAGTAAGACCCGCTGAGGCCCCCCATGGTAGTGCCGTAGGGTACCGGCGATTCGGGGTTGTATTCCCGGGTAAAAAACTCCGCTATCCGGTCGTAGCCGTGCCAGGTAACCGGCACTTCGAGCGCGGTTTTGTTTTTTTCGTAGTAGAGCCGCCTGACGCGCAGATCGTTGAACAGGTCCTTGCGATAAAAGAGCAGCTGGGCGCCGGCCATAAAGGGCGCCGTATACAGGGTCCCTTCAAACAGGCCGTGCCGTTCCAGTATCTCCGGGGAGAACGCCGAGCGGATTACGCTGTCTTTACGTATCAGGCTGTACAGCGGCACTATGACGCCCCGGCGGACGGCTTCGCTTATCCAGGGAATGTTTATCTGCATAATGTCGTAACGATCGGAGCCGCGCCCGCCTATGGTCGCGTCGTACATGGATTCATAGGGCAAAGTATCGATTTCTACGGGGATGCCGGTTTCTTTGGTAAATACCGATTTCATCAGCCGGGCCGCCACGGAAGAGGTGTTTTCCAGCATGATCGCGCGAAGGACCCGGCCCGGCCGGCCATGGGATTCCCGGGGGGGCGGGGCCGGGGCCGGAAGAGGCCAGGGCACGGGCGGCGGCGGCAGGGACAGGAGCGTCACCGATTCCGGGGCCGGGCCGTTGTCGTCCGGCGTTTCCGTCATTGCCATCAGCCTTTTCGCCGCTTCCTCTCCCAGCTGGATATACCGCTGGACAATGCTGACCACCGGGGTTGGCGAGACGGCGTAAATCCAGCTGTCATTATCCAAAGTAAGGACCAGGACCTGGCGGTCGGGGCTGAAAATCCGGACCGCCGCCTGGACGCCCTTCGCGTGTTCGGGGCAGGTGGTGATGATCGCCTGGGGCCTGCTATCGCCGCACAGCATCCATGCCGCAACCCGGAAAGCGCCTTCCTTGCCGCCGGAAGTGCTCTGAACAGGGCATTCATCCGGGTTTCCCCCGCAGGAGGCCAGGGCATCGCGGAACCCCCCGATACAGTCGCGTTCGTTGGAATATTCCCCCCTGCCCGTCAGCAGGGCCAGCTTCCCGTACCCGTTTTTCAAAAGCTCCGCAGCCACGCTGAATACCGTCTGCCGCTCGTTAATACCGAAAAAGGTTTTGCCCTTCATGTCAGCGGGCTTCCGGCGGACAAAGACCAGCCTGGTCCCGGATTTGAGCAGCTGATCGAAAATCCCCGTTTTATCCGGCATACAGGTGACAATCACCGCGCCGTCCATACGCTGCTGCTGCATGCGCAGCAGCAGCCTCTCCTCTGTTTCCGGGGAATCGTTGGATATATACAGGCTGATGCTGTACCCGGCCTCGCTGGCTATTCTTTCGACGCCGTTGTACAGCCGGATATAGATGTTATCGGTAATATTGGGCAGCAGCACGCCTATGCAGTCGGTCCTGCTGTTGCGCATGCTCCTGGCTTTCAGATTGGGCTGGTACCCGAGTTTCTTGACAACGGCCTCGACCCGTTTCACGGTATCGCTGTTGACGCTCTTGTACCCGTTAAGGACATTGGAAACCGTTCCGTGAGAGACACCCGCCAATTTCGCAACATCTTTAATAGTAGGCACCGATTATCCCTCTCCCCGGCGTTTTAACGCGGCGGCTTTAGCATGGCGTCGCGGCGCATTATTCGCCGCCTTCCAGTTCCCAGCCGGCCCTGCCCAGGTTGTATCTCCCGCTTCTGCTGCCGCGGCCGGTATAGTAAGAGTCGAAGTTGTCCGCCGTAGTGTAGAGGACAGCGCCGTTTTCGTCCAGGTAGTTCACGCTGCCCCGGGCGCTGCGGCCGGTAACGCGGGGATCGAAGGCCCGTTTGCCGAGCGCGGCAAGGCCGTCCGGGATTGTCACCGTGCTGATCTTGTTGTTGTAAAAGGCGCCGTCGCCTACCTCCCGGACCCCGCTCCCAATAACCACGGCGGTAAGGCGGTTGCCGGAAAAAGCGCCCCGGCCTATGTAGGTAACGCTGCCGGGAAACTCCACCGAGCCCAGCCTGTTTTCCAGGAAGGCGAAATCCCCTATGGAAGTAACGCCCTCGGGGATTACCAGCTCGGCCAGGCGGTTGTAGGCAAAGGCGCCCTTGCCGATCTCGGCCACGTTTTCGCCGAGGGTAAGGCCGGTAAGCCGGTTGTTGGAAAAGGCGCCCATGCCGATGGCGGTGACGCCGCCCCCGATGGCGACGGTTTCCAGGCTGTTGTTTGAAAAAGCGCCGGCCCCTATGGAAGTTATGCTGTCGGGAATGGTAACCCGGACAAGATCCCTGCGGGCAAAGGCCCGGTCGCCGATAGCGGTAACCGGCACGTCGTTGATGCTGTCCGGGATAACCAGTTCCCTCGCGGAACCCCTGGAGCTTACGATGGCAAGCTCGCCGTTGCGTTCCTCGACAACAATTTCAAGGCCGCCCCCCTGGGCAAAGAGGCGGGAGGCAGCGGCCAGCAGGAAGACGCCAAAAACGATCTGTTTCTTCACAATACGGTACCACCCCCGAAACCGGCATTTTGGAATCGCCTCTTTTGGCACAAAAAAACCGGTAATCCCTTGCGTAACAAGCAATTACCGGATGGGCGATAGAAGAGTCGAACTTCTGACCCTCAGCGTGTCATACTGATGCTCTAACCAACTGAGCTAACCGCCCAATTAACATCGCCGCGCAAGACGGCGTTAATTACTGGAATACAAAAGAAACCGCAAGGCCCGCGCGGGAAAACGCCCCGGACGGAGCCGGGCGCTACAGGCGCTCGCGGATCGCGACATTCACCTCAAGTTTGCCGTGCGGCCCCAGCTGCATGGGCACGATCAGGGCCTCGACATTGAGATTGTTCGACACCTCCATGTTTTCGCCGGTAAACAGGGCCGGCGGGGTAAGGTCGAATTTAAACCCAAGCTCGTGGAGCTTGGTTACCGCCTGCGCGGTGATCATATTGGCCAGTTCCTGGATCGTGGATTTCGCCAGCTCGTCAAGCTGGGTAAATACCTGCCCGTTCATGGCGCCGGCGACTTCCAGGGCGGTCTCCTTGGTCATGTCAAAAAGCACCCGGCCTTCCACATCGCCCGCAAGGCCGACCAGCGCGGCCACGCCCTGGATAGCCACCGTGGTGGACTTGAGGTAAAGGTCCCCTCGCTTGACCTCGGCGCTCAAAACTTCCTTGAGGACATTAAAAGTTGCTTCAACAAAAGGGTTGATGTATTCAACTCTCATACAAATACTCCTTATCTAATACCTTTATATCACGCACGCACAAAAGCGGAAACCGGATCTTTCGCTATGGGCTGCCAGTCGTCATCGGGAAGCTGCTCGTTCCTTCCCAGGATAACAACCCCCTGCTTCTTAAGCTTCTCGCCAAATACGGCCATCATCTTGTCCTGGTTCTGGACCGTCATAAAGGAAAGAAAATCCCTGGCAACGATAAAATCAAGTTCCGGGAGATTATTCTCGTTCAGGACATCGTGGTACTCAAAATTCACCGCGTCTTTGATTTCCTGGCTAAAACTATACCCGTTCTTCCCCTTTACCAGATAGGCCCTGACGTACTCAGGCGCCTCCTCCAGATCAAAAACCATATTCGGGGCGGCCGATACGGCCATAATGTCGTTGTCATTCGCCCATATTTTGATGCGCCCCTGAGGATACCGCGACTTCAGTATACACGCTAACGAAAAAGTTTCATAGCCCTTTCCGCAGCCAATGTTCCAAACCTGGACGCTATTGGACGCCAGGTCCGGCAGCATGCCCTTGAAGCTGTAGGCGTAATCGTCCTCCCAGAAACAGCCGGTGCTCGGGGAATAAAAGGCAGAGAGGAATTCATCCGCGTCGCCGGTATTGCGGAGCTGGACATCGCTGCCCGAGTGGATGCCCGCCCATTCGGAAAAGCGCCGGTCAAGCCACGCGCTGTTGACAGGGCTCGAGAAAAAGTGCTTCAGGGTACCCAGCCCGTCCTGGACAAAGCCGAAGTTCGAATTCGAAACCGCCTGGCCGGGTTCGGGGGTTTTTTCGATTGCCGGGGAGGCGGCGTAGTAGCCGTCCCTCGGAGCTTCCTGGATCTGGGCGCGCCCTTTCTGATCCTCCTCCTTGTTTTGGGAAAATATCCGCACCACGTCCAGAATAATGTACAGGTCCCCCTGCTTCTCCACAACCCCGCTGATATATTTGATGTTGATATCCCCAAAAATGGGATGGGGCGGCTGGATGCTCTCGGTATTGATCCCCACAACTTTGTCGATTTTGTCCACAATGGTGCCGTATACCCGGTCCTCGATGCGGAGAATGAGCATATTCTCCTGGCCGTCCGGGTTGGCCTCCACGGGGAGCCTGAAGAAGGTCCTGAGATCGATGATGGGGATAATGTCGCCCCGGAGATTGTATACGCCCCGGACAAAAGCGGCGGCATTGGGAACGTAGGTAAATTTATCGGCTTTGGCGATCTCCTTGACATTCATAATGTCCACGCCGTAATCTTTCCCCGCAAGCGAAAAGGT
>JAIRRR010000029.1 GCA_031255875.1 Treponema sp. | reverse complement strand
CCCGGCTTTGGCCGGGGCAATATAAAGTTTTGAAGAATAATATTATATGTTTCTAAAAACTAAAGCTAAAAACAAATTGTATAAAAAACCGAAGATATGTTTTGATAATAAAAAAATATGGATATATATAAAGCAGAAAAACGGCGCATAACAGGACTGTTTACGCTTCGCCGCAGTAGCGGCTCGGCCTACGTTATGTGCCATAATTTTTCAAATTAAATATGCCACATCCATGTGGCGTATATAATAATTTGAAAAATACTTGACAAGATGTTTTCTTTACAGGTATAATAGGATATAGGAGAAATTATGAGACACTTTTGGGGAATTTTTATATTTGTTCTTGTTGTAAATAGTGCATTTTGCGAAGAATTGTTCGTTGCAAGTGATTATTACACTATTGACAGCGACAAAAAGATTGTAAGATTTATTAATTATCGATATTCCAATGGGAGATTAGGCTATACTTATGTTTTATCTCTTTATGAGGATGATAATATTGGTATTGAAATGGCATATAGAACAGGCCATGTTTATCTAGTTGCTTATTATAAAAACCCTGATCGTTCTGTATTTGAACATTCGGATGAGCTATTTCGGCAATTTTCTTATCATATAAAATTTATTGAACCGATTAAAAGTTATAATAAAATAATAGATAAAAATGGAGATATTGATATTATAGAAGAGACAAATGATATTTTTGGAAGTTTTTTTGACGATCATGGAATTGATCGCAACGATTTTAGAAGAGGGAATTATATAGAGGACCGAAATAATATATCCCAAACACCAAATTACTATTTTCTTGTTGATATATCCTATATTTTATTTAAAGATAATACGAATATTATTATAAACTATCTTTTAAGTGAATTGGAAATACAATTTCCTTATAATGATGGATTAAGAACATTTATTTATAATACCCCTGAAGATATTCATTTGATAAAAAAAATGCTTTCGATTGCAGAGGAAAATGGTTTACAATAATAAAAATAGCCGTTTGCCATCCATGGAAAACGGCTGGGAAAAATTACGGCACATAACGAGGCTGTTTACGCGCTCCAGCTTCGCTGGAGACGCCGCCAGTAGGCGGCTCGGGCTGCGGTTTTGCTAGGTCATTCGCATTGCTCATTCCCACGCAAAACCTCCGCCACATTTTGTCGACCCTGGTCTTGCTTCGCAAGCCCTTATCCGGGCCGCCAAACCCCTTGATACCGCGCAAGCGGTTTCCATACAGCCGGAACGTTATGCGCAATATCATTAAAATTGGGCTAAAAATGCCGGTACTGCGCATACCGGGGCTGTCCGTAATTCCTGCTTTTGTCCGTGGTTAAATTCGTGCTTCTTCAATTGCGAACCCTTGGTTCGATTCGGCTTCGCGGTTAAAGAATTCTGCGGGGCAAGTTCGGTTTTGGGGGCGGGGCGGTTCATTTAGCCAGGAAACCGGCCAGGGCCGGGATGGAGATGAAGTTCCCTATCGCGCCGCCAATCGACGACAGGAAAAATACCAGGAGCGCTTTGGTAATGCGGTTGCGGTAGATTCCCTTGAGGCTCCCGATGTCTTCGGAGATATTTTGCGCGTCGGCTACCTGCGGCCGGCGCACGGTCGCCTCCACTATCCCGGAAAAAAGGCCCACCCCGATAAAGGGGTTGATAGTGGCGATGGGCGCGCCCAGGAATGACACCAAAACCGAGAGGGGGTGGCCCAGCGCGATAAGGGTTCCCAGGGCGGCCAGGGAACCGTTCCAGAGCACCCAGCGGAGGACCATGGAAAGGACCACGCCGGTACCGGCCCGGAAGAAACCCAGCGCGATAAGGGCGACTATGGCGGCCGGGAAAATCCAGCCGGCGGCCTTTCCCAGGGCGCTTCCCGGGGGGACGCTCTCCAGTCCGGATACGTCCTCGTCCGCTTCCCCGCCCGCGATTCTTTCCATGTTTGCCCTGATCCCCTGGATATGACCGGCCCCGACCACGGCAGCTATTTTCCGCGAGCCGTCCCGGGCGTTCGCGGCGGCGGCCCATATTTTGGCGGCCAGGTAGCGGTCCCGCTCGTCGATAAGGGTTTCCTTTACCCTGGGAAGATAGTCCGCCAGCTCCGCCATCATGCCGTCAAGCTCGCTGCGGTTTTTCAGTTTTTCAATTTCCGCCTCGCTCAGTTTTTCCGTGCTGAACGCGCTGGAAACCAGGGTGGCCAGGAGTTTGCATTTGCTCCAGAGGCCGCAGCGGGCCCAGGCCCGGCGGAGGGTAAGATGCACCTCGCGATCGCAGAGGCTGTAGGGGATGCCCAGTTCCACGGCGGTTTCCACGGCGGTTTTCATCTCCTCGCCGGGCTTTACCCCCAGTTCCAGGCCCATCCTGCGCTGGAAACTGGCCAGCGTCAGATTCGCCATCAGCAGGAAGCCCTTGCCTTCTTTGAATATCTTTATTATGTCAAGCTTTTCCCAGTTTTCCTTCCGGCTGATGGAGGCGAAACGCTCGGCGTCCAGTTCGACGCAGACCATGCCGGGGTTCTCTTCCCGGATAACCCTGTCTACTTCGCTGATGCTTTCCCTGGATACATGGGCGGTCCCAATCAGGATAATCTCCCGGCCTTTAAGGGTAAAGCTGATGCGGGTGTCGTTCATGGCTGCTCCAATTCAATGTGTTATTCTGATGGCTGTTGGCCGGAGGCTTTACCCTGCGGCGTCGCTCAGGGGGCGCGGCCCGGCGTCCCTTCTGCCAGGTTGCGGGAACTTATGGCCCATTCGTTAAGCCGCCATTCCGGGACGGCCTTTTGATCCATGTCCCTGACCAGCGTGTAGTACCTGTCCGCGATAATGCTGCCCCGGATCTCGTAGTACAAACCCAGATAATAGGCCATTCTTGCCTTGGTTACCCTGCTTCTTTCGCGGTCTACCCGGCCCGCCACGTCGGTGTCGCCGTTGAGATCATGGTAAAGCCTGAGCATGTAATAGTCCAGGCTCTCCCGGGGGACCTTCCTCATGGCGCCTTCCAGGAAGGCCCTGGGGGATTGCAGCCTTTCGGCGCGCATCCAGTTCGCGGCGGCAAGAAGCGCGTAGGCGGTTTCTTCCGGGGCGTATTGGTATGCCTTGAGGAACGCGTCCTTGGCCTCCGCCCACCGGCCCTTCTTCATCTTGATCGTCCCCAGTCCTTCAAAGGCGAAATAGTACTCCGGCTTGAGCCTTGTTACCGCCTCGTAGTCTTCCTCCGCGCCGTCGTAATCCCCCAATTCGTCCTTGATGCCGGCCGTGTAAACATACGAAAGAAAGTTGTCCGGCTCGGCGTCCCTGGCCCGGTCGAATTCCTCCAGGGCTTCGGCCTTCCGGTTCATATCGATGAGCACCTTCCCTAAATCGTGGCTGATCCAGAAATTGCCGGGGTCAAGCGCTTTGGCCGCCCGCAGATCGGCGGCGGCATCCGGCAAGGCGCCGTTGATCCGGTAGACGCGGGCGCGTTCGCTCAGGGGGGCCGCCCAGCCGGGGTAGAGCCCGATCGCCTGGCTCAGCAATTCGGTCGCCTTTTGGTAGTTTTTGTTGTAGCGGTAAACCCCGGCCCTTCCCACCAGGGCGTATCCGTTCTGGGGCGCCGCCGCCAGCGCTTTGTCAAAAAAGGACGCGGCGTTCCGGTAGGAATTGGCGCGCAGCGCGATATCCCCCAGCCCCACCAGGGCATCGACATGGGCCGGATCGATTTTGACGATCTTCTCCAGGGTCTGCTTTTGCTCCCTTTCCTTCCCCTCGGCCAGGAGAATATTGGCGAGTACCAGCAGGGCGTCGGTATTTCCGCCTTCCCGGGCGAGTATCCCGTCTACGATTGCGCGGGCGTCCCTGCCGCGCCGGGCGGAAACCAGCACCGAAGCCTTGAGAATCTGTATCTCCGCGGCGGCGGCCTCTTCCGGATCAATTTCGTCAAAAAGGGCGATCGCGCCGTCGTAATCTCCCCGGTTAAGCAGGGCCGACATCCGGGTCAGTACGCCGACGGTCCCGCTCAGTTCCGCCTCCGGCTGCAGCCCCGGTTCCCGCGCCGGCTCCGGTTCCGCCCGGGCGGAAATTCCGGGCTTTTCGGCGGGGGCCGAAGGCGGGGGTTCCCCGGGGACGGTCCGGCAGGATGCAAGGCCCGCGAAAATGGCTGCCAGAGCCAGAATCGTTCCCGAAACAAGGGCTTTTTTCATAGGGTTATTGCTCATAATAGTATAATTATCGGCAAGTTGAAACAAGAACCTGTGATCGGGTATTCTCAACATAGTATGAAAAAGCCAGTAGCCCCCCGGATCGCCGGCCTGTTTCTCCTGTATTTGGCAGTATTCGCCTTTTTGGTTGTGCTTCAATTCGGCAGCCGGCGGGACTTTTCCTTTCACGCGGGGGCAATGACCGTTTCCGGCCATTATGGGGAAACTTCCCGGGGCGACGATCCCGCGGCCGGTTCGGGCGGGATCCTGCCGGAAGGGGACCTGGGCATCTTTTTCGGCGGCGTGGAGTTCCGTATTACCGCGCCGGGCGGCGATTTCGCCTTTCTCCGCCCGGGCGGGGAGAAGGAGCGCCCGGAAATTCTGTCCCTTGGCGTCGAGGGCGATTCCGCCGTGATCCGCTTTGCCGGGGCCGGCGACGATCCCCTCGGGCTTGTTTTCGATTCCCGGTCCGTGTCCGGCAGGCCGGAACTGCGGATCGCCGGTTCTTTCGGGGAGGACTATGCCGGAATTGAGATCCCCTTCAGGCTCCTGCGGAACGCCCGGATTCAGGACACAAGCGGCGGGGTTTTTACCGTCGCCGCCGGGGGATTCAGCTTCAGTTTCGGCAGCTCCCGCCTTGACATGGCAAGGCGCGTCTTGATCAT
>JAIRRR010000011.1 GCA_031255875.1 Treponema sp. | reverse complement strand
CATTCCCCTCGGGGGTTTCGACGCTGATATGCCCGGGGCGATCCGTCGCCATCTCCAGTTCCAGCGGCGTGTTCCCGATAAACAGCGAGCCCTGGTAAACGGCCGTTCCGGGGTAGTCCGGCACATCGACCAGTATAAGGCTGGAACCCAGGGGGCTTAGGTTGATTTGAAGTTCGGCAAGTTCGTCCGCAAAGAGGTCCACCGTAACCGTCGTCGTTATGTACTCCGGAGCCGACGCCCGCACTTCCACCTGTCCCGGGGCGCGTTCGACCGGCTCAACCCTGCCCCGGCCCGCAAATGCCTGGTCAAAGGAAATGACGGCGGTTTCCGGAGCCGCCGTTACCGCGATGGATGCCCGGGGGGTGCCCTCCAGGGCCATTACCAGACGGCTCCCCACCTCCTGCATGGCGTCATTTATATCTTCGGAAGAGAACAATACGCTGTCTTCGTATACCACGCCGCGGGCGTAGATCGCGTAAACCCGCACGACCAGGTAAATGCGGCCGTGGTATTCGGAAATTTGCCCGGTAAGGAGGCCGTCGGCACGTTGCGTAACGCAGAAATTGTACTCCCCCCCGGGTCTCGGGGCCTGGGGGAAAACGCCCCGCAGATTATCCTGGGTAAGGTGGAAATCGGGCTTTTTTTCGACCACCGGTATTTTTGATTCCGCGGCCGCGTATTCCTCTTCCAGCACGGCAATTTCCTTGTCAATGGCTTTGAGATCTTTTTGGTAACGCCACCCGGTATTCCCCGCGAACAAAAGCCCGTCTCGCTGATCCCGCTTCTGGGAAAGCTTCCTCCCCGCTTCCTGGCGGGCCCTAAGCCAGGCGGTGCTTTCATAGTAGGCGTACTCCGGCGACACCCGGATCCGGTAGCTTATGCCGTTGAGGTAATTTACCAGGTTGACGGCCAGCACTTCCCCGACAATCCGCCGGGAAGCGGGCAGCGCGGAAACGTCAAAAGATGTAACGCAAAGCGTCCATTCCTTGCTCACGGGATCGGCGGCTTCTTCCTCGGCCTTCCCGCCCCCGTGCGCGGGGGACAGGGCGGCGAGAAAAATAAACGCCGCGCAGAGGAATTTCGCTTTCCGCGGATCGAAAGCCCCGCCCCGCCCCGCCGGCCGGGCAGGGCAGGCCCCCGGCAGTTTTCCGGCGGACTGCCGCGCCGCCGCGCCGCTATCCGTGCTTGCTATTCCACGCAAAACGCAGATACCCCTCGATAAATAAATCAATATCGCCGTCCATAACCGCCTGGATATTGCCGCTCTCCGCCTTGGTACGGTAATCCTTGACCATGGTGTACGGCTGGAACACGTAGGAGCGGATCTGATTCCCCCAGGAAATGTCTTTCTTTTCCTGGGCGAACTTCTCGTTCTCCCTTTCCTTTTCCTCACGGTAGTACTCGTAGAGCCTGGCCTTGAGCATGCTCATCGCGATAGCCCGGTTCTTTATCTGGCTCCGCTCGTTTTGGCAGGCCGCCACTATCCCGGTAGGGAGATGGGTAAAGCGCACGGCGCTGTCGGTCTTGTTTACGTGCTGGCCCCCGGCGCCCCCCGAGCGGTAGGTGTCCACCCGGAGATCTTCCGGACGGATTTCCACCTTGACGGTATCATCTATGACCGGGAAAATATAGGCCGAGGCGAAAGAAGTATGCCGGCGGGCGTTGGCGTCGAAGGGGGAAATCCGCACCAGCCGGTGGACCCCGCTCTCGCCCTTGAGATAGCCGTAGGCGTAGTCGCCCTCGATCTTTACCGTAGCCGACTTAATGCCCCCCTCGGCCTCCAGAAGATCCACCTCTTCTATGGAAAAACCCTTCCGTTCGGCCCAGCGCAGGTACATGCGGTAGAGCATCTGCGACCAGTCGCAGGCCTCGGTCCCGCCGGCCCCGGAATGGATAGTGAGGAAACAGCCGTTCCCGTCAACTTCCCCGGGCATCAGCTCGACTATGTTCTGCTTTTCAAAACGGGCGCCAAGCTCCTTCAGGGCCGCCTCGATTTCCGCGCCCTGGGATTCGTCGCGGGCCTCCACGGCCAGTTCCTGGAGCGCTTCCAGGTCGTCAATCCCCGCCCTGAGTTCCTTCCAGGGATCGTAGCGCCTTTTCAGGACCTTAAGCTCCGCCAGCAGCTTCTCCGCGGCGGGGGGATCGTCCCAGAAATGCTCTTCCGAGGATTTGGCTTCCAGGCCCGCTATACGGCTGCTGAATGAAGCGTCCTCAAAGACGCCTCCAGGTTTCGTTGATCCGGGCCTTCAGTTCGCCGACAGGCGCGGTAAGTTCGTTCAATAACATAGCAATCCTCCGCTATCCATATTACAAAAAGCAGGGTTTTTTTGCAATTCCTGCCGATTATAATATATTATAATATGATGAAGATAGCCAGGATTGTTTCTCGGGATATTTTCGCACTCGGCCTGCTGCTCTGCCTTTTTCCGTCTCCGGGCGCGGCCCAGCAGATGGACAGAGCCGGTTCCTACGAGGGCATCGATATAGGGGGCCTGAACCGGGTAGGCCTGCCGGAAAAAGAAGAGGAACCTCCGCCCCCGCCTCCGCCGCCCCCTCTCCCGCTTCCGGAAAGGAAGCCGGTTTTTACGCCCTTTGTTACCGGAATAAAAGCGGAGCCCAGGAACAACCTTGTCCGCCTTTCCTGGGCCGATTCTCCTGACGCTACGGGCTCGGTGTATATTTACCGCGCCCCGGCCCCCTTTGACGACGCCAATTCCTATACCCTGATCCGGCCCGTGGAGGTCCCCTACGGCGTCCAGTCCTATATTGACGAAGTCGAGGACGGCGGGGACTGGTATTACTTCATCGCCTCAAGCGACGCGGAGGGCCGGCGCTACGATATTATGCTTCCGTACAACAATACAACCAGCGTCACCCTGGAATACCCCGAAGCGCCGGAAGCCGTGATTCCCGAACCCGTAGAAGAACCGGCCCCGGCCCCTGCTTCCAGGCGGCGTCAGGTATGGGACGGGATAACGAATCTGCGGGCCGTTGTCCGGGGGGACGGGGTCGAGATTACCTTCGATATCAGCGACAGCTCCAAGATTCCGGTGCTTTACCGGAGCGTGGCCCCCATCGCTTCCAACCGGAGCATCCTTAACGCGGTGATCGTCCAGTCGGGAATCGGCTCCCCTTATATGGATTATCCGGTCCCGGGCATCGCCTATTATTACGCGCTGATCACCGAAGACGAGCTCTTTTCCGGCGATATGGAAATACGCCCGGGGTCCAACGCCACAAGGGATCCCGTGGAGATTCCGTCGGGCTACCGGGTGGGGCTTAAAAATTCCCCCGGCGCCAGGTCAATACCGCTGCCCCTGATCTCCGTGAACAGCGTCTCCGGGGCCGGGGCCGAAAATTCCGCGGTAACGCCCCTGAGCCCGCGCGCCGAACGGGACGTGTCCGGCGTAGGCCCCTCGCCGGACTTCTCAAAAATCCCGTTCAAGCCCCCCCGGGCGTTCAGGGACGATCTGGAGGTCCCGTCCGGCGGGGGGGAGGAATACATGCTGAAAAATATTGTGCAGGGCCCCTTTCTCAGGCGGGAATGGGAAGAAGCCTGCCGGAATTTGACAGAGTTTTTGTCTTTGCCCCGCAGCTCTTCCGCCGAAAGCCGCGCCCGCTTCTACCTGGGGCAGTCTTACTACTATTCGGGCCGCTACCACGAGGCCCTTTTCGAGTTTCTTTTAGTCAGCGGAGAGCTTCCCGCCGAAGGCAACGAGTGGGTCCAGGCCGTCCTTGCCGCGATGATACAAAACCCCGGAGCCCGCTGAAAAAACGCGGCGGCTACTCCACATTCCTGAGCTGCTCCCGGATATTTTCCAGGGCGTCCTTCATGTCAACCACCGCCCGGCTTGCGTCCAGGTTGGGCGTCTTGGAGCCGATGGTGTTTATCTCCCGGTTAATTTCCTGGCAGAGGAAGTCGAGTTTTTTGCCCGGGCCCGGATTGCGGCTGGTTTCCGCGCGGAATTCGCCAAGATGCGCCTTGAGGCGGGAAAGTTCTTCGGAGATCGTGTTTTTCACGAGGAGCACGGCGGTCTCGGCAAGAACGCGGTTTTCGTCGATTTGATCCCCCAAAAGCTCCCTGAAGCGGGAGCGGAGGTTTTCCTGGAACTCGGCCTCCATCTGGGGTATATGGGCGGCGATAGCGCCGGCAAGCGCCTCTATTTTTGAAAGATGCGACAGTATGTCCGCCTCGGTATGCTTTCCCTCCCGCGCCCGCTCCGCCTCAAACTGATCCGCGGCCCCGGCGAGCGCCTTTTCAATAAACGGCCAGTACTGCTCGTTATCCCTGGATTTCTCCGCTTCCAGCACCCCGTCAAGGGAAAGCAGCAGGGAAAGGGACGGCTTTTCATCAAGGCCCATCTCCCCCGCCAGCGCCGCGATAGCTTCCCGGTACGCTCTTACCGCTTCCCGGTTTATCTGCACGGAAAGGGCGGCGTTCTGTTCTTTGAATCGCAGAATCGCCTCTATCTTGCCCCGCGAAAAACGGCCGGCCAGATACTCGCGCATACGGCTTTCCATTGGCGAAAGAAAGGGCGGAAGGTATACGCTGATATCCAGGAAGCGGTTGTTGTAGCCTTTGATTTCCACGGAAAGGGAAACCTGGCCGTTCCGGAAATCGCCGGAACCGTAGCCGGTCATGCTTTTCATTGCCGCAGCCCTCCTGATTCATAATAGCCGAGCAGTTTCTTCCCCAATTTCCAGTTGTCGCCGGCCCCCATGGTGATAAACAGATCTCCCGGCCGGAGCATTTGCGCCAGCATCTCCGCCGCGCCTTCCGGCTCCTCCGTGTAGTAAACGTTGCCGCGCAGCGCTTTCACTTTTTCATAAAGCGTTTTGCCGCTCACGCCGCCCGTATAGCTTTCCCGGGCCGAGCCGTAGATTTTGTGCAGGAACACAATATCCGCGTCTTTGAAGGAAGCGGCAAATTCGTCAAGCAGCGCCGCCGTCCTGGTATACGTATGGGACATAAAACTGACGACGAGCCTCCGCCCCGGATAAAATTCCTTCAGCCCCGACAGCGTGCCGCTTACCGCCGTGGGGTGATGGCCGTAGTCGTCCATAAAGAGGATGCCGCCGGCCTCGCCGGTAATTTCGGAACGGCGCCTGCTGCCCCGGAAACCCTCCAGGGCCGAGCGCACCGCTTCCCGGCGATCCCCGGTCCAGCCGCCCTCCCCGAACTCGGCGCGCACAAGGGAAGAGGTCAGGGCCAGCGCCGCGGCGGCGTCCTGGGCCAGGTGCCGTCCCGGGACACGGAGGCGCAGCTCCCCGGCAAAAAACGGAAGCGTGAACAAAAGGCGCTCGCCGGAAACGCGGTAGTTCTCAATGCGGAAAGGGCCTTCCGCGCTAAAGCCGTAGGGCGTAAGGGACAGGGCCTTCCCCGCTTCCCCGGCCAGCCGCTTTGCCGCCAGGGCCGTTTCCGAAGCGCCCGGGTTGTCGGCGCAGTAGATCAGCTCGCCCCCGGCGGGCAGCTTCCCCGCGTATTCGAGAAAGGCGTCCCGTATCGCCGCGTAATCCGGGTAGTAATCCTGATGGTCGCTTTCCACGCTGGTAAGCACGATGCGCCGGGGGCGGAAGGCGAGGAAATGCCGCCGGTACTCGCAGGTTTCGGCCACGAAATACTTGCCCCCAAGGCTGAGGGTGGAACGGCCGCCGAAGCCGCTCACCGCGCTGCCCGCCAGGACCCGCGCCGGAAGCCCCGCCCCCCGGATCAGGGTTCCCGCCAGGGCGGCGGTGGTTGTCTTCCCGTGGACGCCGGCAATCCCCGATGAATCAAAACGGGCGGAATACTCCCCCAGCGCGTCGGTGTATTTTAAAAGCGGGATACCCAGGCGCCGGGCTTCCGCAAGCTCGGGATTCGTCTCCGGGGAATACGCGGCCGAGTATATCACGGTCTTTATGCCGGGCTTGATATGCTCCGCGCTGAAAGATTCATGGTA
>JAIRRR010000295.1 GCA_031255875.1 Treponema sp. | reverse complement strand
GGGGCCTTTCAATATTTCGGAATTTCGCTATACTGTTCGCTATACAGAGGGAAGCCCGCCGTCTGCGGCGCGGCTTCATGCGCGGCAACGGAGGGTTCAAGGTGATCGCGGGTATTATCGGGGCGGCCGGTTACGCCGGCGCGGAGCTGGTCCGGCTTCTTGCCGGGCATCCGGAGTTTGACAGGCTCGCCCTTTCGTCGGTGAGTTTCGAGGGCGATCGTATCGAGAACCTCTACCTCAATTTTCAGGGAAAGATCGCGGCCCCGCTCGGCAAGGCAGAGGACGTAATCGCCCAAAGCGACATCGTCTTTGCCGCCCTGCCCCACGGAGTCGGGGAAACCTATGCCCGGGCCTGCGTGGAAAGAGGCGTCTCCTATATCGACCTTTCGGCCGATTTCCGTTTCGGCGCAGACGCGGCGACCTTTGCCGCCTGGTACGGCAAGCCCTACCAGTTCCCGGATCTGCGCCGCCGGTCCGTGTACGGCCTCCCCGAGCTGAACCGGGCGCGGATCAGGGAGCTTGCCGCGGAAGGGCCGGTGATCATCGGGAACCCCGGCTGCTACCCCACCGCCGCGTCGCTCGCGGCCTTCCCGGCGCTGGCCGGCGGCATTGCCGGGGACGGCGTGGTCATCGTGGACTCCGCGTCCGGCGTTACCGGCGGCGGCCGGGAGCCTTCCCGCGCCTTCCACTACCCGGAATGCGCCGACTCGGTAGGGCCGTACAAGGTAGGCGCCCACCGCCACACCCCGGAAATCGCCCGGAACCTGGCGGAAGTTGCCGGGCGGCCGGTGCCCGTCGTTTTCACGCCCCACCTCGCGCCCATGAACCGGGGCATTCTGAGCACGGCCTACATCCCCCTGGCCTCCCCCTGGAAAAGCGAGGCGTCCGGCGCGGTCCGCCCGCCCACGGCGGAGATCGACGCCAGGGCGCGGAAGATCCGGGAAATCTACGCGGACCATTACCGGGACGAGCCCTTCGTGCGCGTGCTTCCCGCCGGGACCGTCGCCGCGTCGGGCCGGGTGCGCCATTCGAATTTCTGCGACATTTCGGTGCACCTCGACCAGGCCGGAACCACGCTGATAGCCGTGTCCGCCATCGACAACATGGTGAAAGGCGCCGCCGGGCAGGCGGTGCAGAACATGAACATCGTCATGGGCTTCGACGAAAGCGCGGGGCTGGGAGCCATTCCGGCGCTGTTTTAGCCGGAAAGGGGGGCCTGTTACCAAAAGGCGGGCGGCGCGGTCCCGCCTGCGGCGGAAGGCCGTTTTCCGGCCCCCCTGCGGCCGGGCCAGGGTCCCGGCCTACCCCCCCGGAAAGGCAACTGCCGTTTTCCGGGAAACTGAGAAGGAGCGGAGAGAATCGATGAAGGATATATCGGGCGGCGTGTGCGCGCCCAGGGGTTTTAAGGCCGGCGGCGTCCGCTGCGGGATCAAGGAATCCTCGCAAAAGCGGGATCTGGCGCTCATCGTGTCGGACAGGCCCTGCGCGGCGGCCGGGGTGTTTACCACGAACCGGGTGCAGGCGGCCAGCGTAGTGGTCAGCAGGGAGCATATAGCGGCGGGGACGCTGCGGGCCGTCATCGCCAATTCCGGGAACGCCAACGCCTGCACCGGCGAGGAGGGGCTTCGGGCGGCGCGGCGCATGGCAGCCCTGGCGGCGGAACAACTCTCCGCCCCGGGCAGCGCGGTGCCCGCCGGCCAGGTAGCCGTGGCTTCCACCGGCGTCATCGGCGTGCCGCTCCCCATCGGCGCGATAGAGCGGGGCATGGGCGGGCTCTTCGCCGCCCTGAAAGACAGCGCGGAAGGGCATGACGCGGCCCTGGAGGCGATCATGACCACGGACACCCGCAAGAAGGGCGGCGCGGTGGAGGCCGGGATAGGCGGCGTCCCCGTGCGGATCGGGGCCATGGCCAAGGGATCGGGCATGATACACCCGAACATGGCGACCATGCTGGGCTTCATCACCACCGACGCGGACATAGAGCAGGGCATGCTGGACGCGGCCCTGCGCCGGGCGGTGCGCCGCTCGTTCAACAGGCTCACCATTGACGGCGACAGCTCGACCAACGACACGGTGCTGGTCCTTGCCAACGGCGAGGCGCGTAATCCCCGGATAGAGGCGGGCGGCGAAGCATACGAAGCCTTTGCCTCCGCCCTGGAATCGCTCTGCGTCAGGCTCGCCCGCGCCATGGCCCGGGACGGGGAGGGCGCCTCCCGCCTCATGACGGTAACGGTGCGCGGCGCCGCCGGCGAGGACGAGGCGGAAGCCCTCGCGAAATCCGTGGCTTCCTCAAGCCTGGTCAAGGCCGCCTGTTACGGCGCTGACGCCAACTGGGGCCGGGTGCTCTGCGCCCTGGGTTACGCCGGCGTCCCCTTTGATCCGGGCGCGGTATCGGTGCGCTTTGCAAGCTCCGCCGGAACCGTCCTGGTCTGCGAAAAGGGCGGGCCGGCGCCTTTTTCCGAAGAAGACGCAGCCCGCGTACTTTCCCAGGAGGAAGTGGAAATATTGGCCGATATTGAAGGAGGCGGGCCGGGCGCGGCGTCCGTATGGGGCTGCGATCTGACCTGCGACTATGTCAGAATAAACGGGGACTACCGCAGCTAGAGAGGAGTACAGTGAAAGACACGGCAGCAAGCAACACGGATCTGGTAGAAATACTCACCAGGGCCCTGCCCTATATCCAGAGGTTCCAGGGAAAAACAATTGTAGTCAAATACGGCGGTAACGCCATGATCAACAGCAGCCTGAAAGAGGCGGTGATCCGCGACGTGATACTGCTTTCCCTCGTGGGAATACGGGTGGCGATGGTACACGGGGGCGGGCCCGAAATCGATGTCATGCTCAGGGCGCTGGGAAAGGGGAGCCGTTTCGTGCAGGGGCTCCGCTATACCGACGAAGAAACCATGGAAATAGTGCAAATGGTGCTCTGCGGCCGGGTAAACAAGGAAATCACCGCCATGATTCAGGCGGGCGGCGGCCGGGCCATGGGCCTGTGCGGCATTGACGGCGGCCTTCTCAGGGCGCGGCGGCTCAGGCCGCGCGGCGAGGACCTGGGGCTGGTCGGCGAAATCGAGTACGTGGAGGCCTCGCTGCTCAACACCCTGCTCGATTCCTCGGTCATCCCGGTAATTTCCCCGGTGGCCCTGGGCCTGGGCGGGGACGAGGGCAAGTCCCTCAACATAAACGCCGACACCGCCGCCGCGAAGATCGCCGTAGCCCTGGGCGCGGAAAAGCTGCTGCTCATGACCGATGTCCGGGGCATACTGCGGGACGTGGACGACCCGGAATCGCTTGTCCGGGTTATCCCCAGGCCGGACCTGGACCGGCTTAAAACGGATGGCGTGATAACAAAGGGGATGCTCCCCAAGGCCGACTGCTGCGCCTTTGCCATTGACGGCGGGGTCAAACGCGCCCATATTATCGACGGCCGCCTGCCCCACGCCCTCCTTATCGAACTGTTCACCGACGAGGGCATAGGGACGATGATCGAATAGCATCTGCCTTGCGGGGAATATGGGAAATTTTTTGGAGGAAATGCAATGGACAGCCCTTTTATGAACACCTACCACCGGCTGCCGGTAACTTTCGCGCGGGGCGAGGGGGCCTGGCTCTGGGACGCCGGGGGGAAAAAGTACCTGGACTTCGGCTCCGGCATTGCCGTAAACAGCCTGGGCCACAACCACCCGGCCCTGGTCCGGGCCCTGCGGGAACAGGCCGCGAAACTCATCCACGTCTGCAACTACTACCAGAGCGACACCGCCGCCCGGTTCGCGGAAAGGCTGATAGCCGCCTGTTCCCGCGCCGGCATGGAAAAACTGTTCCTGGCGAACTCCGGGGCGGAGGCCAACGAAGGCGCGGTAAAGCTCGCCCGGAAGTATTCGCTTAAAAAGTACGGCCCGGGCAGGCACCGGATCGTAACGCTCAAGGGGAGCTTCCACGGCAGGACCATCACCACCCTTTCCGCCACCGGGCAGGAAAAGTTCCACAAGGATTTCGGCCCGTTTACCGAGGGCTTCGCCTTTATCCCGGGCGGCGACATCCGGGCGCTGGACCGGGCTCTGGACAAAAGCCAGACCGCAGGCCTGCTCCTGGAGGCGGTCCAGGGCGAGAGCGGCATTGTCCCCCAGAGCCCGGAATTTATCGCGGAGGCGGCGAGGCTCTGCGCCGAAAGGGACATACTCCTCATGTTTGACGAGATTCAGTGCGGCACGGGCAGGACCGGCGCGTTCCTCGCCTGCGAGCATTACGGCGTAAAGCCCGACGTAGTGACCCTGGCCAAGGGCCTCGCCGGGGGCGTCCCCATAGGCGCGTTCCTTGCCGGCGGGAAGGCGGCGGGCACCCTCGAAGCCGGGGACCACGGCTCAACCTTCGGCGGCAACCCCCTCGCGGCGGCGGCGGGCCTCGCGGTGCTGGAAACAGTGGACGAGCCCGCCTTCCTCGCGGAAATTTCCCGGAAGGGGGAGATGCTTCTTTCCGCCGTCAGGGCCTGGAAGCATCCCAGGGTAAAGGAAGTCCGGGGCCTGGGCCTTATGGCGGGCATAGATATCGAGGGCGAGGCCGGCCCCGCGCTTGAAAAAGCGCTGGAGGCGGGGCTGCTGGTGCTGTCCGCCGGGCCGAACACCCTACGCCTCCTCCCGCCCTATACCATAAGCGACGCGGAAATAGAGCGGGGCCTTGAGATACTGCGCGGGGTTTTGTAGGTTTTCTGTACGGAAGGGCCCCTGCCCGGAAACCCGGCCCGGCGGCTTGCGCGGTTTGCGGCGCGGGCCGTCAGTCGGCCAGGTCCGCCAGGGGAATGGGCCTGGGGGAATCGTTTTCCCCCTCGATATTGGAAAGCTCTTCCAGCAGCTCCCTGCCCCGTTTTGAAAGCCTTTCCGGAATTTTCACGATAAGTTTGATGTAAAGATCCCCCCTGCGCCCGCCCGAGGGAACCCCCTCGTTCCTGATACGGATCATCTTGCCGCCCTGGATCCCGGCGGGGATTCTTACCTTGATAGCTTTCCCGTCCAGGGTGGAAACGCGGATCTCCGCCCCCAGCGCCGCCTGGCTTATCGAGACAGGCACCGCGCAGTACAGATCGAGGTTCTGGCGCTCGAAATGCTCGTGGGGCTTTACCCGGATAAATACAAACAGGTCCCCCGGAGGCCCCCCGTTGGGGCCCGCGTCCCCCTGGCGGGGTATGCTCACCCGCCGCCCGTTTTCCATGCCCGGCGGGATCGTCACCATAATCTTCTGCCGTTTTTTCTGGGTGCCGGACCCGCCGCATTCCTTGCAGGGCTGCTCGATAATGTAGCCCTCGCCCCCGCAGGTATGGCAGGTGGTGGCCACCGAGAAAAACCCCTGGCTGTGCCGGACCTGGCCCGAGCCCCGGCAGGTGGGGCAGACCTTTTTTTCCGAGCCGGCGGCCGCCCCGCTCCCGCCGCAGGCGTGGCAGGTTTCGTTCCGGGAGTACTGGATCTCCACCTTTGTGCCGAACACCGCGTCCTTAAAGGGAATTTCAATGTCGTAACGGAGATTGGCCCCGGAACGCGGCCCCCCGGAGCGGCCCGAGCGCCCCCCGCCGCCAAAGCCGCCGCCGAAAATCGTGTCGAAAATGCTGCCAAAGTCGCCGCCGCCGAAAATATCCTCGAAACCCCGGAAGGCGCTCCAGTCGTGGCCCCCGCTGTTCATCCCCTCGACCCCCGCGAAGCCGAACTGATCGTAGGCGGACTTCTTCTGGTCGTCGGAAAGAATCTCGTAGGCCTCCGTGGCTTCCTTGAATTTGTCTTCCGCTTCCCTGTTCCCGGGGTTCTTGTCCGGGTGATACTGGATGGCAAGTTTGCGATAAGCTTTTTTTATGTCATCCTTGGAGGCGTTTTTCTGCACCCCCAGGACCTCGTAATAGTCCCGTTTTGCCACAATACCACCCGCCGCGATTATTTCTTGTCGTCGTCCACCACTTCGTAGTCCACATCCTCGGCGTTCTTCGTATTACCATCGCCGCCCGCGCCGGGCCCCGTGTCCGGCCCGCCGCCCCCGAAGCCGCCCGCCTCCGGGCCCGCGCCTCCGGGACCGCCCGGCCCCCCCTGCTGCGCGGCCTGCTGTTTGTAGATTTCCTCGGCTATTTTGTAGGACGCCTGTTTCAGGGCCTCGGTCTTGTCCTTAATGGCCTGGACATCGCCGCCTTCAAGGGCGCGCTTGAGATCCGCGACAGCTTCCTCGGCCTTGGCCTTGTCGTCGGCGCTTACCTTGTCGCCCAGATCCTTGATGTTCTTTTCGGTGCTGTATATCATGGTGTCCGCCTCGTTGCGGGCTTCGGCCTTCTCTTTCTCGCGCTTGTCCTCTTCGGCGTGGATCTCCGCCTCCTTCACCATCCGCTCTATGTCGGTTTCCGAAAGCCCGCTGGAGCTTTCGATGCGTATCTTCTGCTCCTTGCCCGTGCCCAGGTCCTTGGCGGATACGTGGACAATGCCGTTCGCGTCGATGTCGAAGGTCACCTCGATCTGGGGCACCCCGCGCGGCGCGGGGGGAATGCCCACCAGGTCGAACCGGCCCAGGGTGCGGTTCTGGTTCGCCATTTCCCGCTCGCCCTGGAGGACCTGGATGGAAACCGCAGTCTGGCCGTCGGCGGCGGTGGAGAACACCTGGCTCTTCTTGGTGGGGATAGTCGTGTTGCGCGGGATCAGCTTGGTCATCACGCCGCCCAGGGTCTCTATGCCCAGGGAAAGGGGCGTCACGTCCAGCAGGAGCACATCCTTGACCTCGTTCCCCAGAATGCCGCCCTGTATCGCCGCGCCGATAGCCACCGCCTCGTCGGGGTTCACCCCCCTGTTCGGCTCCTTCTTGAACAGATCCTTGACAATCTGCTGTACCGCCGGGATGCGGGTAGAGCCGCCCACCAGGATAACCTCGTCAATCTGTTCCGCCGGTATGCCCGCGTCGGCCAGCGCCTTCCGGCAGGGTTCTTTGGAACGTTCCAGCAGGTCCTGGACCATCTGCTCGAACTTCGCCCTGGTCAGGCCCTTCTGCAAGTGCTTCGGCCCGCTCTGGTCCGCAGTGATAAAGGGCAGGTTGATCTCCGTGGTCTGCATCGCCGAAAGCTCGATCTTCGCCTTTTCGGACGCCTCCCGCAGGCGCTGCAAGGCCATGCGGTCCTGGCCCAGGTCTATCCCCGTGTCCTGCCTGAATTCCTGGATAAGCCATTCCAGGATCTTAAGGTCAAAGTCGTCGCCCCCCAGGTGGGTATCGCCGTTGGTAGATTTCACCTCGAAAACGCCGTCGCCCAGCTCCAGGATCGAAATATCAAAAGTGCCGCCCCCCAGATCGTAGACGGCAATAGTCCTGTCCTTTTTCTGGTCCTTGTTGAACCCGAAGGCCAGGGACGCCGCAGTCGGCTCGTTGATGATACGCTTCACCTCAAGGCCGGCGATCTTCCCCGCGTCCTTGGTAGCCTGCCGCTGGGCGTCGTTAAAATAGGCCGGCACGGTAATCACCGCGTCGGTAACCGTCTCGCCCAGGTAGTCCTCGGCCGTCTGCTTCATCTTCTGCAAAATAAAGGCGGAAATCTCCTGCGGCGAGTACTTCTTCCCCGCAATGTCCACCCGCACGTCGTTAGCCTGTTCCGTCACATGGTAGGGGACCCGCTTCATCTCAGCCCCCACCTCGGAATAGCTGCGACCCATGAACCGCTTAATCGAGTAAACCGTATTCTCCGGGTTGGTGATCATCTGGTTTTTCGCGGGCTGGCCCGCCACCCGGTCGCCCTTGCTGGTGAATCCCACAATAGAAGGGGTCGTGCGCCCGCCTTCGGAATTCTGGATAACCACCGGCTCGCCCCCCTCGAAAACGGCCACGCATGAATTTGTAGTTCCCAGGTCAATGCCGATTATCTTTCCCATGCTATAACTCCTCTATGGGCGGCGGCATCGCCGCCA
>JAIRRR010000184.1 GCA_031255875.1 Treponema sp. | reverse complement strand
AGCGGCCGCGCCGCAGGCGGGGCCGGAGCGCGGCAGCGCGGAGCCCCGGATAGCCCGGTCCGGCGCTGAACACCGAAGGTGTTGCCGCCGGATGCGCCCGAATTCCCCTGATCCTGCCTTTCCTTCCGCGCTTCGGGCTTCCGCCTCCCCGGGTATGCGGGCGTACCTATCCAATGGCCGGTTTTTCGGGTAGTATAGCCCTGCGATGTTTCTGAAAAATCTCGATATACTTGGTTTCAAATCTTTTGCCGACCGCACCCGTATGGATTTTTCCGGCGGGATTACCGCCCTTCTGGGGCCCAACGGCTGCGGCAAGTCGAATGTGGTGGACGCCATCAAGTGGGTGCTGGGGGAGCAGGCTTCCAGGTCCCTGCGGGCCGAAAAGATGGAAGACGTCATCTTCAACGGCACGGAGGACCGCAAGCCCCTGAACGTGGCCGAGGTGGCGCTGACTCTGGCGAACGAGGAGGGCATACTCCCCATGGACGTGCCGGAGATCCAGATCAAGCGGCGGCTCTACCGCTCCGGGGAGAGCGAGTACTTTATCAACTCCGCGCCGGTCAAACTTAAGGATATACGGGAGCTTTTCTGGGATACCGGGGTGGGGAAGACCGCCTATTCGGTGATGGAGCAGGGGAAGATAGACCAGGTCCTGTCTTCAAAGCCCGACGAGCGCCGGTATCTTTTTGAAGAAGCGGCGGGCATTACCCGCTTCAAGGTAAAGAGCCAGGAAGCCGAACGGAAGCTCCTGAAAACCGAGGAAAATATGCGCCAGGTCGAGGGCATCCTGGGCGAGGTGAAGCGCTCGTACGACACCCTCAAGGCCCAGGCCGACAAGACCCTCAAGTTCCGATCCCTGCGGGAGGAGGTTTTCGGCTTTGAACTGGATATCCAGCTTTTGCGGCTCAAGCAGTTCCGCTACGACCGGGACGGGAAGAAGGAAGATTTCCGCAAGAAAACCGGCGAGCGGGACGCTATCCAGGCGGAGCTGGACGCTATCAACAAGGCCCTGGCGGAGAACATGGACGCGGTCAACTCGCTGGAGAAGCAGTTTATCGAGGGCCAGCAGAGGCTGATTGCCCTTGCCGGGGAGAAAAACGTCCGCGAAAAGGAAGTGAAGCTCCTCGCCGAGCAGCGGGAAGAGACCAGGGCGGCTATTGCCCAGGGCGAGGGCCGGGAGCGGGTGATCCGGGGCAAGATCGAGGAGCTCAGCGACAACGCCGAGGAGCAGGACGGGGTGGTCCGCGACATGCAGAAAAAGGCCGCCGACACCGAGGACAATATACGCTCCTTCGAGGAAAATATACACCTGGCCGCTTCCCGGATCGGGGAAAACGATCAGAACATACACCGGCAGGAAAACGAGATACGCGGCCTGGAGCAGGAACGGGCGCTTCACGAAAAGGACCTGGAGGCCATTACCGACGACATTGTGGCCGCCCTGGACGCGGGCCTGAAAGAGGCGGGCTATTCCGCGGCGGAAAGGCGGAACGCCGAGGCCGCCATGGAGAACGTCCTGGGCCTGCTCAGGACCCATCTGGCCGGCCGGGAGACCCTGCTCCGCGACCTGGCCCAGGCTGCGGGCAGCGGGACGGCGCCGGCAGCGGACGAGCTGCGCCGTATCGCGGAAGGGCTCGCCGGATCGCTTGCCGAGGCGGCCCGGCACGCGGAAGACGCCCGCGCCCTGTTCGAGGCCTACCGGAAGAGCGCGCCTTCCTTCCTCGACGACTTCCTCGCGCCGGAGGGCATTATTACCAGGAAGCGGTCGCTCGACGCGGCGATCCGCGCCTGCAAGGAAGGGGTCGCCGATCGGCAGGGGCGCATCGCGAAGCTCAGGCAGGAAAACCAGGAGCTGAACGTCAAGATCAACGAATACCGGAAAACCCTGGAAGAGCTGCGCCTGAGCCGCGAGCGGATGATCGCCGGCGCCCGGGCGGCGGCTGAGCAGGCAAAGCTGATACGCCGGGAACTCGCGGGCCAGGAAGCCCAGCTCAAGTCCGTGCGGGACGAGCTTTTCCTTTCCCGGAAACGCTGCGACGAGATTGGCGAGCGTATTGCCTCTACGCAGGAGGAAATCGCCGACCTCGAACAGAAGGGCGTCAGGCTTTCCGCCGACCTTGAGAAGCTGGAGAAGGATATCGCCAGGAAGAACGGCGACGTGGCGGGAAAGCAGGAATCGATTAAGAAGCGGATGGACGACCTGGCCAGGGTGCAGGAAAAACTGGAAAAGACGCACCTGGAACTGGTACGCTCGGAAACGGAGATCGGGAACATCCAGGACAATTTCCGGGAAACCCATTCCCGCGACCTTATGGAATTTGAGGAGCGCATATTTACGATTACCGCGTCCCCGTCGGAACTGCGGGAAAAGCTGGGGGTTTCCCGGAGCGCCCTGCGGGATCTGGGCTCGGTGAACCTGATGGCCCCGGAGGAATTTGCCGAAACAAAGGAGCGTTACGATTTTCTTTCCAGCCAGCTTGCCGACCTTGCCAAGGCCCGCGACGATCTTGAAAATATTACCAAGGAAATACGGGCGGAGTCTTCCGAGCTGTTCATTACGACCTACAACAAGATCAAGAAAAACTTCCACAACATATTCCGCCGCCTTTTCGGGGGCGGCAGGGCGGAGCTGAGGCTCCAGGATCCCAACCACGTGCTGGAATCGGGCATAGAAATTTTCGCGCGGCCCCCGGGCAAAAAACTGGAGAACATTACCCTGCTCTCCGGCGGCGAAAAATCCATGACCGCGGTGGCGCTGCTGTTTGCCACTTACATGGTCAAGCCAAGCCCCTTCTGCCTTCTGGACGAGATCGACGCCGCCCTGGACGAGGCAAACGTGAGCCGCTTTGTACAGCTGCTGCGCGAGTTCGGCAGCGCGAGCCAGTTCATCGTTATTACCCACAACAAGAGGACCATGATCGGGGCCGGTACCCTTTTGGGCGTGTCCATGGAAGAAAGCGGGATAACCAAGATAATATCCGTGCGCCTTGAAAACGAAAACCTGTCGGTCGCCGAAGAGCCGCCGCCAAACTCTGAATTTATTTTCGAGGAAGAGGATGTGGAGTACGAGGAAGGCCGGGAGCTTCCGATTGGCGTGGACGATCCCGCGCAGGTAAGCGAGGAAAATCTCCGGCCGGTCCGGCGGGGCGCTGCGGGGAAGGCCGCCGAAGCCGCCGCCAAAAACGACGGCCCCGGCGGGGAAGACATTTCCGGCGGGGAAAACGCCCCCGGCGCGGAAGAAGCCCCCGGTACGGAAGAAACCCCCGGCGGGGAAAACGCCCCCGGCACGGAAGAATCCCCCGGCGAATAGGCCGATGGAATACCTTTCCCCCCGGATTATCGCGGCCTTTGCCGTTTTCGCCCTGTTCTGCGCGGTTTTCCTGATCATCGGGCTGCGCGCCGGCGCCGCCTACGGCAGGAGGAAAGAGGCCGCCGAATGGGAGGCCCACAGGCTGGAGGACGTGGTCAGGGCCCGGCTCAGGCAGTCCAGGGCGGTAATTGGCGGCCTGGTATCGGAACAGATGGCGCCCCTGCTGCCGGGCTTTCCCTTTGATCCCGGGGACTGCCGCTTTGTGGGCAAGCCCGTTGATTTTATCGTCTTTAAGGGGATGAACGAAAAGAAAATAAGTTCGGTTATCTTCCTGGAAGTGAAAAGCGGGCGGGAAAGAAAACTGAACGATCAGGAAAAGCAGCTCAAGGAAGCCGTTGTAAACGGCCGGGTTAAATGGGCCGAGTTTGACGCCGGCAGCCCCGGCAGGCGCTGAGAGAACGCCCGCAGCGCCCGGGCGTCC
>JAIRRR010000082.1 GCA_031255875.1 Treponema sp. | reverse complement strand
TAAGGCCCGGCCTCGTCCCATGCCACTTCAAAGCCCGCGTTGCCGTCGAACCCGCAGCAGCCGGGGCCGTAACGGAGTACGAAACAATAGGCGGCTTGCTCGTCGTAGCCGGTCTCGGTCTTGAAAAGGCCTTCCAGTTTTATCGTCTTTCCCATGTAGTCTTCCGGGTTGAGGTATACGTCGTTTGTCTGGGCGATAAACATTTTTTCCTTTATTTCGACAATATCCCCCGAAGCCTTGGCGGGTTTTAGATGGGCGGGATTCCCTGCGGCTTCGTCGGCCTTGCCGGTTCCGCCGGTTCCCGCCGCGCTTTTCTTCTGTTCAGTTTCCGCGATATTCGCAGGAAGGATTACCGACAGGGTTCCGGCGCTATTCTGCTTTTTTTCCGGGGCGGCAGCGCCGTATTTTGCCGAGAGTTTCGGGCGGCCGCAGGCGGAAAACGCCAAAGCGCAGAAAAGCAGGACAAGGGCGGCTTTGAAAGCCGCGCCGGAATGATTAAAAGCATTTATACTACGGTTTTTTTTCATTGGACTCCTCTCTTTTTAAAGCTGTTTGCAAGCCAGAACAGTAAAAAGGCGAAAATATTGATCAGAACAACGCTGGCGCCGGTGGGCGTCGCGAATTCATACGAGATAACGATGCCGGCCAAAAAGCAGAGCACCGAAACGCAGACGGAGCAGATGGTAACGCTTCTGAATGTCTTGAACACGCGCATCGAGGTAAGGGCCGGGAAGATGATCAGCGCGGAGATAAGCATGGCCCCCATCATGCGCATGCCCAGCGCGATGGTAACCGCAGTTAAAAAGGCGATAAGCATATTGTAAAGCCCGGCCTTTACCCCGGTCGCCCTGGCAAAGGTTTCGTCAAAGGTTATGGCGAACAGCTTATGGTAAAATACGATAACCAGTACGATGACCGTTATCGACAGGGCGATGCTTAGATACACGTCGTTTTTGTTCATCGCAAGGATGCTGCCGAATAAATAATTACACACATCGGTGTTCATCCCCGTTGTCTGCGATATGATCACCACGCCGACCGCCAGGGAACTGGTCGAGATGATGGCGATTGCGGCGTCCCCTTTTATCAGGCTTCTTTCGGTCAGGCGCAGGAGCAGGAAGGCGGCGGCTACCACGACGGGGATTGCCACCGACAGGGGCGCGGCGTTCAGCGCGGTCGCTATGGCGAGGGAGCCGAAGCCGACATGGGAAAGGCCGTCGCCGATCATGGAGTAGCGTTTCAGGACCAGGCTGACGCCGAGTATTGCCGCGCAGGCGGAAACAAGGATGCCGACAATGAAAGCCCTTACCAGGAATGTGTAGGAAAACATTTCCGCCAGTATCGTGAATATATTATCGGGCATCTCGCCCCTCCTTCCCGCTGTTGCAAAATTCTTTGCCAAGCTCGGAATCCATGTAATCGGCGGTTGTGCCGAAAAAACACTGCCTGTTCTTTACGTGCAGCACCTTGTTGGCGTACATTCCCGCCGTCCGCACGTCGTGGGAGACCATGACGATGGTAATCCCGGTTTCCTGGTTGCTTTTTTTGAGCAGCTCGTACAGTTCCGCCGCGATCAGGGGATCAAGCCCGGCGGCCGGCTCGTCGAGGACAAGCAGCCTGCGGGCGGCGCACAGGGCTCGCGCTACCAGAACGCGCCGCTGCTGCCCGCCGGACAGCTCCCGGTAACAGCGTTTCTTTAAATCCGTTATTGAAAGCCGGTTCATGTTTTCTTCCGCCCGCTGTTTTTCCTTGCGGGAATAAAACGGGCGCAGGCCCATGGCGCCCGTGTTTCCGGACAGGACGATTTCCCCCACGCCTGCGGGGAAGTCATTTTTCGCCGCAGCCTGCTGGGAAAGGTAGCCCGTCTCGTCCTTCTTTATGCTCTCGTCTACTATTATACTGCCCTTGAGCGGGGAAATGAGGCGCAGTATGCCCTTGACCAGCGTGCTTTTCCCCGAGCCGTTTTCACCGGCTATGCAGAGATAATCGCCGGCCTCTACCGTAAAGTTAAGTTCGCTGACGACGGTGTGCCCGTCATAACCAAAAGCCGCGTCCTGGCATGTTACCAGCATAAGTACTCCAAAAGTTGATCGGGGAAGCGGCGGGCGCTTCCAAAAAACCCTTGCGGGATTTCGGGGCGCCGCGCCGGTTCCCCATAAAACGCAACGCGTTTGCCGTCCTACTGCAAAGCCTCCCTCAAACGCCCCACGTTGCCCCTCTGCAAGTCCAGATAGGTCAGGCCGCTATCAAAATCCCGTCTTGAGATATTGTGGCAGGCGTGGAAGAGCAGCTTTTTTGCGCCGGTCTCCTCGCATATAGTATCCGCTATTTTTTCATTGGACAGCTCGATATGAAAAACAACGGGTATCTTTTCGTTTCTAACCTTGTCGATTAAAAACGCGATGGTCGCCGCGCTGCATTCCGTTTCGGTGGAACAGCCGGGGAAGGCGGCAAAGTAGGAAAGCCCGTAGGCGTCGGCAAAGTAACGGAACGGGAAACGGTCGCCGAAAACAAGCGTTTTCCGTCTGGCGTTGTTTACCACCGCCTGGAATTCCCCGTCAAGCTCGTTCAGGGCGGCAATATATGCGGCCGCGTTCTGCCGGTAAAGGCCCGCGTTCGCGCCGTCTATCTCGCAGAGCGCGTCGGTTATGGCCTGGGCGATAAGCGCGGCGTTCTTTGGGGAGGTCCAGACATGCTCGTCGTAGGCGACGCCCACTTCCTCCTCCTCTTCTTCCTCCATGCCCTCGACAATTTCTTCTTCCACTACCTCGACGATGTCCATAAGCGAGAGAATTTTAATCTTGCTTGTATCGACCGAATCGAGGATCCTGTCTACCCATTCGTCGGATTCGCCGCCGACATAGATAAAGAGGGCGCTGTTCTGCACCCTGATAATGTCCTGCGGGGTGGGTTCGAACGAGTGGCTTTCCGCCCCCGGCGGCAGGAGCAGGGCAGGGTTCGCCTTGTCCCCCGCGATTGCGCGCACAAAATCGTAGGACGGGAAAATAGTAGTAACTACATTAACCGCGCCGGCGTTCGCGGTACCGGCTTTCGCCTTTTGGCCTCCGGCGGACAGCGGCACGGTAAAGAACAGGGCTATACAAATAGCCGGAAATAATCGTTTCACAGTTTGCCTCCTGTACAAAAATAAAGTTTAAGGGACGTGAAAACAGGCCCGGTGCAAAGGCCGGGGTTTTCAGCAGTTAAACTTTATCTTTAGCGAGACAGGCGTTGCCGGAACAAGGCGGAAAG